>JAGXSK010000251.1 GCA_018333845.1 Clostridia bacterium
AACTTCATGGACTCGATTAATAGAACATTTTACATTGCATTAATAAACGTTTTTTTGACCAATGTATTGGCCATGACCTTTGCCATTGCTTTAACTAGCTCTTTTAAACTGAACAACCTATTTAGAGCTGTAATTTTCTTGCCAAATGTTATTAGCATGGTAATTTCAGGGTTCATCTGGCAGTTCATGTTTACAAGGATTTCAACTAGTGCTTATAAGGCTACTGGACTAGAGCTATTTAATGTAAGCTGGTTAGGCGATACCCAAAATGTAATCTATGCAATTGTCATAGTATCTCTTTGGCAGGGGTTGGGTTATATTATGACAATTTATATTGCTGGCTTGATGGGTGTTGATGAGTCACTAGTTGAGGCAGCGGAGATAGATGGTGCCAGTGGTTGGCAGGTGTTTTTCAGAATAAAGCTTCCTGTAATGCTGCCAGTTATTACAGTGGGTGCTTTTCTCAACATAGCAGGATCCTTGAAAATTTTTGATATAATTTATTCCTTAACGGGTGGGGGTCCGGGAAGAGCCTCGGAGGTAGCAATGCTCAATATATACAGGGAGGCGTTTGTTTTTAACAGGTTTGGATATGGTACTGCAAAAGCAGTTATTTTATCTATAATCATTATTCTCATAACAATAATTCAGCTTAGAATTACCTCCAGGAAGGAGGTAGACATGTGAGAAGGGACAAGCTAGCAAAAAACGTAGTAGGCATATTTATGGGTATTGTATCCATTGCCTGGTTTTTTCCCATATATTTTATGTTTATTAACACATTCAAACCTTTAAAGGATGTTGTACTAAATACAGCGGTTTTTCCTGAGAGTTTTTATTTTGGCAGTTATGTAACCATATGGGAAAATACACCTTATTTATTAATGTTTAAAAATTCCTTTATTATAACTTTCTTTTCAGTATTGGGTATAGTTATTTTTGGGTCAATGGCAGGATATAAGCTTGCACGGGCTAACAGTAAGTGGGCTTATTTTTTAATTATGTATTTTATTTTAACACTAATCATTCCATTCCAAGCTGTCATGATACCACTTGTAAAAATAATGAATAACTTTAATTTAATTGATAGTATAATTGGTATTATTTTGGTTTATATAGCCTTTGGTAGTCCGCTAGCCATATTCCTATATCATGGGGCAGTAAAGGCCATTCCTAAATCATTGGAGGAATCTGCAACAATTGATGGGGCAGGTCCCTACAGAACCTTTTTTAAAGTTATCTTTCCGCTTTTAACACCTATTACAAGTACAGTAGTCATTTTGCAGACCTTATATATATGGAATGATTTTTTGCTTCCATTAATAACACTTCAGAGCACAGCTAATCAAACTCTGCCTTTGGGGACCACGGCATTGTTTTTTGGTCAATACGGAAACAAATGGGATCTCGGTATTACTGCTATATTTATGGCCTCTTTGCCAATGATCATACTGTACATGATTATGCAGAAATATATAATAAAAGGTATTGTAAGTGGTGCGACAAAGGGATAAGCAGTAATACTTACTAATTCGCTATGGAGGAGATATTAATATGGCATGTGTTAGCTTTAGAAATGTTAGAAAGGATTATGGTGAAGTAAAATGCATCCATGATTTCAATTTAGAAATATACGATAGGGAATTTGTTGTTTTTGTAGGTCCATCTGGCTGCGGCAAGTCTACTGCATTGAGGATGGTCGCTGGTTTAGAAGAAATCACAGAGGGAGATATATTCATAGGTGATGTTAGAATAAACGATGTTAAGCCTAAAAATAGGAATATTGCAATGGTTTTTCAAAACTATGCACTGTATCCTCATATGACAGTTTATGATAACATGGCCTTCCCTTTAAAAATGCAGAAGAAGAATAAAAGAGAAATTGAAGAAAGGGTTAAAAGTGCTGCTAAGATCTTGGGAATAGAGGAATATTTGCACCGCAAACCAAAAGCTCTCTCAGGAGGTCAAAGGCAGCGAGTCGCGTTAGGCAGGGCCATTGTAAGGGAACCTAATGTGTTTTTAATGGATGAGCCTCTAAGCAATCTGGATGCTAAGCTTCGAGTACAAATGAGACTTGAATTGAAAGAACTTCATAGGAGGCTGCAGACCACAATCATATATGTAACCCATGACCAGATTGAAGCCATGACTTTAGGTGATAGAGTAGTGGTTCTGAAGGATGGTTTAATTCAGCAAGTAGGAAAGCCTTATGAGATCTACCAAAAACCCCAAAACGTCTTTGTGGCAGGTTTTTTGGGAAGTCCAACCATGAACTTTATTCGCTGTCAGCTGATTAGCGAGAATAATGAACTCCACGCGAAAACACAAGGTTTCTCTGGTAAATTATCTAATGAGCAGAAAGAAAAATTAAAGGAATACAAGGAAAAGGATATTGTAGTAGGTATTAGACCAGAAAATATTCTATTTAACCTTGAAGAGGGTATTAAATATGGCAATTTAATCAATGCCAATGTAGATGTGGCAGAGTTAGTTGGTGCAGATACATTTATTCATTTAAAAACAGGCGCCCAATCCATAAGTGCATTAGTAAAATCTGATTATGGGATAATCGAGGAAAAGCCAATACAGTTAACCTTTAAATCGGAAAGTCTCCACCTTTTTGATATCAATACTGAAAAAGCTTTCTTGTAAGGGGGACAGAATCATGAAAATGACTTCCCGAGAAAGAATAATGGCAGTTATTAATGGGAAAAAACCAGATAGAATTCCGTGGGTACCTTTGATTGGACGGTACTATGTAAGTTCACTGCCAAGCATGGGAATAAATCTAGATGATATTGTCCGAACTAACAAAGTAAAACCACCGGCAGTACAAAAAAACCTGAATTTATATGAAATAGAAACCATCAAATATGTGGGAGCAGATGTGCTCTACAGACATGTGGATTCATACAGGATTATATATCATAAAAGCAAAGAATTCACAAAGATAGTTGATGGTGTTAAATATGAAGGCTTTGAAACACCTGTAGGCACAATTTTTTCCAAAACTGAAAATGCAACAGGAACGGAATTTATTACAAAAAAGCTTGTGGAAAGTTATGAAGATATCAAAGTTCTGATGCATGTAATGAAAAATGTTGAGGTTCAGCCCAATTACCAGGATTACCTGGAATTTGATGAATACATTGCCGATGATGGAATTGCTACCTTAACGGGACCCTTAACACCCTTACAGTTAATGCTTCAGTTTTACATGGGTATTGAAAAAACTACCTATGCACTAATGGATTACCCAGAGGAAATGGAAGAATTATTTAAGTTAATACATGAGTTTAATCAAAGAGTATATAAAATAATGGCTGAAGCACCGGCCATGGTAATAATTAGCTATGAGGATACCTCCACAACAGTTATCAGTCCTAAGTGGTATGAAGATTTCTGTTCTAACCAATTGAATACCTATGCTGATATTTTGCATTCGGGCAGCAAGACTTTTATTGTTCATATGTGCGGTAAAATATCTAGAATAGTTAATTTAATAGCTAAGGGTAAAATGGATGGTATTGATTCGGTCTGTCCACCCACTCCTGGAGATATTGAGCCTGGAGAGGCTTTAAGCAAGTTGGGAAAAATTATTATTGGTGGACTTGACCCTGCATTGCTTCAAAGAATGAGTGTTGAAGACGTTGAGGCTTATACATTAAGCAAGTTAAGACAGATAGATGAAAAGGATAGATTCATGCTAAGCACAGGGGATTCAACAGCCTATGGTACTCCGCTTGAAAATTTAAAGGCTGTAACTGAAACTATAAACAATTTTGGCTAGGGCGGTGTTAGTATGATAAGCGCTAAGGATAGACAAATAATAAAGGATTTGGCTCTAAAAGTTGCAGAGATATCAGCTCATCCGCTCCAGGATATTAAGAGAAAAGAATGGATACGACATAACAAAATGCAGCATCTAGCACCCCGTGTTTTAATATTTCCCTTTGATTGCTGGAAAGAAATTATTCCTGCAGATATTCTAGAGGTTTCCCATCCATATTTAAGAGAAATTGAATTTGAACTGAGAAAGAAAATATATCATTGGGAGCATTTTAGAGATGACACAGTAATTGAGCCTTTCATTAATATTCCGTGTGTTATGGATGAACACCAGGATTGGGGCTTGGGTATAAAACATCAACACTCGACTAAAATTGATGGAGCTTACGGCTTTCTTCCCACTTTGGTTGACGAAGAAGACTTGCATAAAATGATGAGCATCACACATGAGTATACATTTGACGATGATGAAACCCTAAGAAGGATAGCAATGGTAAAGGATATAGTTGGAGATGCATTGCAGGTTGATGCCTATGTTCCTTTTTATACAGCCAGCTTAGTATTTGAATTGATACACCTCAGGGGCTTTTCTCAGATGCTGCTGGATTTTTATGATAATCCAGATTTTTTTCACAAAGTCATGGGTTATATGTGTGATTCAATGCTCCATGTCTTTAAAACTATGGAGAAAGAAAAGAGATTAACCTTAAATAATAGGGATCAGTACCTGCCATCTGGCAGTTTAGGATATAGTGATGAGCTTCCGCAAGATGGCTTTGATGGACATGTTAGACTAAAAGATCTATGGGGCTTTGCCGATACTCAAGAGTTTACGGATGTATCTCCGCCGATGTGGCAAGAATTTGCGTTTAACTACCAATTAAAATTGTTGAAGGAGTTTGGCCTGATCTCTTATGGATGCTGTGAAAACTTAGATAAAAAGCTCGACCATGTCCTAACAATACCTAATATTAGAAAAATATCAATTAGTCCATGGACAGATATTAGACTAGCTGCCCAAAAGATAGAAAGAAAGGCAATTTTTTGCAGAAAACCAAACCCCGCCAAGGTTATTTTTGGCTTTCACAAGGATAACCTTAAGAAGGAAATAGAGGAACTTTTACAGGTTGCAGGCAGGTGTAATTTAGAAATTGTATTAAAGGACATACAAACCTGTAATGGTCACCCTGAACACCTTAAAGAGTGGGTTGATATAACCCAGGCATGCTGCAAATAGTTACACGGAACAAATGCCCATGAAGTATAAAAAAGGATTGAATAAAAAATGAATACTAAAATTGATTGGCAAACACACTTGTCTGAAGAAGTTGAAAATAGAAAAGAGGTAATCAAAAAATTTTGGTATAACCCTAATGGGATTGGCAGGCCCCTTCTTTCAATTCGTTTTGAGGATTTCCTGCCTGATATGTCAGCTCAAAAGCTTATGCAGGATGACAGGCTGGATTTTCAATACCAACTTAAACTAAATAACGATGTTTTGCGCTACAGGAGTGACTTTGTACCAAGATTATTGCCCTATATGGGTTCTACCTGCATCGCCTCTGCCTTTGGAGCAAAAATTGTTTTCCCAGATAATAACCAACCAACCTGTCTCCCGGTAATTAATAAACCAGAGGACGCATTTAAGATAATAAAGCCAGATGTATATGCTAAAGACCTGGGTCGTGTTTTTGAGAAAACCGAGTACTTTCTAGAAATGACCAAGGGACAGTACCCGATCACAATTACTGATTTTCAAAGTCCTTTTGACACAGTTCACCTTTTATGGAATCGTGACACGTTCTTTACTGATCTAGTGTTGTATCCTGAGTCTATAGAATACCTGCTAAATGTGGTTACAGACCTAACCATTGAGTTAGGGATTAAGCTTAAGGAAATGATACCTAATTTTGTTCCTGCCCACTGCCCTAGTTTTTGGATGCCTTCAGATGCTGCAGTCACCATATCTTTAGATAGTATAGTCAATATTGGTCCAAACATGTTCGATAGATTTGTGCGTCCATCACTAGAAAGAATTTCTCATGCCTTTGGGGGAGTGGTGGTCCATTCCTGTGGAAACTGGAAGCATCACCTGCAGAAGGTAAAAACTGTGCAGGGTCTTAAAGGAATTAATTTTGGTGTAGGAGAGATGCTCCTTGAGGATGTGTTAGAAGTCTTTGACACAGATGAGAGCAATGTTAGAATTATCCCCCATGTTGGACTAAATCTTCCCTATACGTATAAAAGCAATCTGGAATTCATGAAGCATGTTTTGGATGCTGTTAAGTTTCCAGAAAGGGTGTATATGCTGTGTTGGCGGGATGACTTAAACCCTAATACACCTTGGATTGAAAATTCCTATGACCAAATGGCAGTTTTTTTTGAAAAAAGAGGGTATGGTTTTTAGACTAATAGATAGAGAAAGCTTAAAAATGCAAAGGGGTTGTTGTTTTCATGAATTATACAAAATGGTGGAAGCAGGCAGTCATATATGAAATATACCTGAGAAGCTTTTATGATAGTAATGGAGATGGAGTTGGCGATCTCCAGGGAATAATACAAAAGCTAGACTATATTAAGGACCTTGGAGTTGATGCTATTTGGGTTACTCCTTTTTATCAATCGCCCCTTGACGACATGGGTTATGATATATCCGACTACTGCAGTATCCTGCTGGAGTTTGGCACAATGGAAGACTTTGAAAGGCTTGTTCATGAATCCCATAGACGTGGTATTAAGGTAGTAATTGATATGGTATTAAATCATACATCTGATGAACATCCATGGTTTGTTGAATCACGGAGCTCTAAAACCAATCCCAGACGGGATTGGTATGTATGGCACCCGGGAATAAAAGGGGACCTCCCTAACAACTGGCAGTCTGCCTTTCAAGGCTCTGCCTGGGAATATGATGAGCTTACAGGTGAGTACTATCTGCATCAGTTTTCCAAGAAACAGCCTGATTTAAACTGGCGTAACCCCCAGGTCAGGGAAGCAATGTTTGACATGATCAGATTTTGGCTGGACAAGGGTGTTGATGGATTACGCCTTGACATCATCAATTCTCTCATTGAGGATGGTGATTTTAGAGATAATATATTTATAGATAACGGCTTAAAGATAGATTACTCAAAAATCTATAATAACCTGGATGTAGCTCCTGAAAAGATTATAGATTATACTCGCAACCAACCAGAAACCTACTCCATTGTAAGAGAACTTAGGAATAAGGTTATTGAAAGGTATAAAGATATTTTTACCGTAGGAGAGGCCTATCCCTGCTCGCCAGAAGTAGCTGGAGAACTTGCAGGAGAAGGCAAACTAGATGTATGCTTTCACTTTGATTTCCTATTTCTTAACAAAAGAGATGTTAGAAGCTTCAAGGAGATAATAAGCAGATGGGAAGGATCCATTAAGGATAGAGGTCCAGGGGCGTGGAACTGCTATTACCTAAGCAACCATGACATGCCAAGACAGGTGAGTGTCTTTGGTAGCGAGAAATATTACAAAGAGTCTGCTGCCATGTTAGCCGCCTTTCTCTTGACCTTGCCAGGTACAATTTTCATGTACCAGGGCGAAGAGATTGGAATGACAGATGTAAAATTTAATGCTATTGAACACTACAGAGATATCATGTGTGTGAATTATTACAAGCGTTTGGTGGAAGAGGGAGTAGATCTAGATACTGCTCTTAGTGAGGCTCAAAAGATGTCCAGAGATAATGCACGTACGCCCATGCAGTGGAGCAATGAAAAGCATGGAGGATTTACCATGGGCACACCCTGGTTAGGAGTAAATGAAAATTATAGAGACATAAATGTTAGAGCCCAGCAAGGTGACACAAAGTCCATTCTAAGCTTTTACAAAACATTAATAAAGCTTAGAAAGGACTACAAAACCCTGGTATATGGTTCATATAAACCTCTATTGGAGGAGCACCAGCAGGTGATGGCTTATATAAGAGAAGATGAACATGCAAAACTGCTGGTAATATTAAACATGTCGGAGCAGATGGTAAATCTCCAAGAGCCTTTAGATGGGACAATAGATATAAGAAATACAGTGCTGCTCATTGCCAATACTGACCAGGGTAATCCTTTCCAACTCAAACCCTTTGAGGTCAGGATTTATTTAGTATAATTACATGAGCCAAAATGAAAACGCTTTCAAAAAACTATTATATTTAACCCCCTGTATCCTGTATCCAGACAAAACAATACCTGGAAATCTATGGGTTTTTTGCGACAAAAACAGGCTCTATAAAAGCAAATAAATTGACGGACTGAAGACAAGTAAATTCATATTTTAAATTAAAATAAATAAAAATGCAAAATAATGTAATCCAAGCAGGAGTTTTGAATTTTATGTATAATTCTAAAAACAACAAAATAATGAAAACGATTTCATTTTCATGTTATTATTAAAAATCTCCATCTGAGGGGGAGCAAAACATGTTAGTAATAGGAGCCATGATCAACACCAGTGTTAAAGGTGTAGATGAGGTAATAGAAAGTCGAGATGAAAATCGTCTTGTAAAAATAGCAGGAACACAGATAGAATATGGAGCAAAAATGCTTGCTTTAAACTGTGGTTCGCGGATAAGAACTGAGCCAGAAGATATGGAATGGATGATTAAGACCATACAAAAGAGTCTTTCGGTTGCTATTTGTATTGACAGCCCCAATCCCGATGCGTTTAAAGCTGGGCTGAAGGCACATAAGGATGATTTTGGAAAACCACTAGTAAACTCTATTACTGCAGAGCAAGACCGTATTGAAGCTATTCTTCCACTGGTTAAACTCTATGACACAACGGTGGTTGGTTTATTAATGGATGAAAGGGGGATGCCCAGGGAGGCAGAAGAAAAATTAAAATGTGCAGTTAAGATTTTTGATGCATTGGATGAGTACGGAGTTTCAAAGGAAAAGGTTTATTTGGATCCGCTGCTTTTCCCTGTTTCAGTGGACAGCCAAAATGGAAATAATTTTTTAACTACACTAAAAGCAATTAAAACTACATACCCTCAAGCAAAAACAATATGTGGGTTAAATAATATTTCTTTTGGATTACCAGAACAGGAGCTTATTAATCACACATTTGTTGCAATGTGTGGAGCCTTAGGAATGGATGCTGTCTTCATCGAAAAAACAAAAGTTACAGGTGCCGCCTTTAAGGCCATTGAATTGCTGTTGGGTAATGACGACTACAGCTTGGATTACTTGAAGGCATACAGGGAAGAAAAACTAAGCATTTATAAAAAGGAGGATAACTATGTTTGCAATTAAAGTTAGAAAGCATCACCCTGCTTTAATAGCAGTATGGGCTGCGTTAATAGCTGCCTCAGCTTTTTTACCAACATTTCCTGTGTTTGGAACTGGAGGCAACTTTAGTGTAGGAATGGCCCTTGCGCCATTAGCAGGCATTTTCTTTGGACCCTTTGCAGGAGTTTTGGCTGTTGCAATCGGTGAAGTTATTAGTGCAATGATAGCTCCTCATACGGCACCCCTGGGATTACTAATGCCACTAATTAACATGACCAATGCTTTTGCAGCTGGCTATTTAGTTAGAGGAAGATGGCAGATATGTTTAGGAATAATAATTATAGGAACTTTAATTTGGCTTACTCATCCTATTCCAAGACAGGTTCCAGTTTTCTTATTAGTTTATCTGTCTGGAATGATAATGGCACCAATAGGGGGTATAATTGGGCTTAAACTCTTTAATAACCCAAAAACAGTAATCAAAACAGCAGGCTTATTCTTAATGGCTTATCCATGTTATATAGCAGGTTCCACTGTAGCAAATTACATTACCATACTAATGTTTGACCTGCCTGTAGATTTATGGAGGTTCTTGACCTGGATGATACCCTTTGAAAGAACTGTATTTTCAATAGGAGCAGCAATCATTGGTGTTCCGTTAATTGTGGCCTTGCCTAAGATAGGAATTTTCGTAGGACCTGAATTCGATAAAGAAGAGGAAGATGACAGAGACGATTAAAGGTGCATGATCAAATCATCTGTGCTCGCCTCCGATGAAGGGGTGAGCATGGATGATACTATACAGAAGCTAGGGGGAGGTCAATGAGTACAGTCCTATATGTGCCGGGAGATAGCTTTTTCCACAGGCTAGATCCAAGGGTTAAAATTATAATGCTTATTTTGTTCACCTTTATGATATTTCTAATAAAGAATTTTGTACTAATTTCGATTATGTTTGGTTTAACAATTAGTCTCTGGCTTGTATCAGGTTTATCCATCAAAAGGCTTGCCGGTATGGCAAAGTTGTTAATTGGAATTTTTGCTTTTGTAATTATTATTCAAGGTATCTTTCAGCTTGGGGATACTTATCTAGTTGCACCTCTCATTCCTGAAATAGTACCCTTGATTGGGGGAAAAGGAAGAATAACTTTAGAGGGACTCCTGTTTGGAGTATTGATAAGTTATAGGTTATTAACATTAATCTGCCTTCTTCCGCTGATAACCATGACCACGCCTGTACATCATATTGCCTTGGGGCTTGTAAAACTGGGCTTACCCTACAAGGTAGCATACATGGCCACAACCGCACTAAACCTGGTACCATCCTTTAAGGAAGAAATTAATACTATCATGGAGGCACAGAAGCTAAGAGCCTTTACAGTATTTGAAGAGGGCAGTTTACCACAAAAGTTGAAAGCATATCCTGCACTAGTAGTCCCCTTGGTAATTGGCGCAATGAGAAGAGCTCAACTAATGGGCGTGGCAATGGATGCTAGAGCATTTGGAGCATTTAAGTGCAGATCCTATATTGAAGATTTTACCTTTGCCAAAAAAGACATGGTTGCTGTAGCACTAGTTGTAGCCTTTTTTATAGTGATGGTAGCAGTTAACTTTATATACTGGTAGGAGGAGGAAAGTCTGAAATGAAGTAAAATGCTTACCTGTAAGGTAAAAGAACATAGCAAACAAGCCATCAGTCGATGACTTTTTAAAAAGATATTGGCTTAGCAAGTAATCAAACCACAGTTTTAATACGGTAACCTTGAGTTTTAGCCAATAGAATCGCTTGTTCTACCGTGATTTCACGGTTTACTGGGAGAACATCTGACTTTCTATATAACTCAGCATTATACGGTTCTTTCTTTTTAAGGATATTGTA
>JAGXSK010000252.1 GCA_018333845.1 Clostridia bacterium
TAGTCATGGATAATGAGATTATTGCCATGACCAGAAAGGTACTAGAGGGAATTCCGGTAAATGACAAGACCCTGGCGGTGGATGTGATCAAAAGTGTAGGTGCACGTGGGCACTTCCTTGCCGAGGAACATACTGTAAAGCATATGAGAAAGCTATCTGAAACCAGGCTCATGGACCGCAGGATGCGCCAGTTCTGGGTTGAGCGGGGTGCAAAGGACCTAGCCACCACCTGTGATGAAAAGGCAAGGGAGATACTAGAAACCCACAAGCCAGAGCCGTTACCTGAACACGTCCATAAAACTCTCTTGAAAATTATAGAGCAGAGAGAAAACGAGCTGGGAATCAGGTAGTAACAGTAAGCCTTAACCCAACTTTCGACTAACACAAAGCTGTTTGATGTGTTGTATTCATCAAACAGCTTTTTTTCAGGTCTGCCAATTTTCAACAATGGGTTTATGGCATCCACCTTCTCTTTTAATTCACATAAGCAGAAGTTTGCCTCTGTCTATTCCCCTTGATATAGTATAGTGGATAAATATCTTTCTCCAGTATCAGGTAAGACTACTACTATGTTTTTACCAGCATTTTCAGGCTCCCTAGCTATTTGTGTAGCTGCATAGGCTGCAGCTCCAGAGGAAATTCCTACTAATAAACCCTCATGTTTTGCTAATTCTCTAGCTGTTTGGAAGGCATCCTCATTTTTTACGGTGATTATTTCATCTATTACAGCTGTGTTTAAGATGTCTGGCACAAAGCCTGCTCCAATACCCTGGATTTTATGGGAACCCGGAGTTCCTCCAGAGAGGACTGGTGAATCTGTTGGCTCTACAGCTACAATTTTCACATTTGAGTTTCTGGATTTTAAAACTTCACCTACTCCTGTAATTGTTCCTCCAGTGCCTACACCAGCAACAAATATGTCCACCTTGCCATGGGTATCCCTGAGTATTTCTTCGGCAGTTGTTCTTCTATGGACTTCTGGATTGGCTGTGTTTTTAAACTGTTGAGGCATATAAGAATTTGGGGTAGCTTCAAATAGTTCCTCTGCCTTGGCTATGGCACCCTTCATTCCCTGTGTGCCAGGAGTTAAAACAAGTTCTGCACCTAAAGCTTTTAAGAGATTTCTTCTTTCGATACTCATTGTTTCGGGCATGGTAAGAATAAGCCTGTAGCCTTTAGCAGCAGCAGCGAAGGCCAAAGCTATTCCTGTATTACCACTAGTTGGTTCGATAATAACACTATCATTATTTAATAATCCATTATCCTCTGCATGCTTGATCATTGCATATCCAATTCTGTCCTTGACACTTCCAGCTGGGTTAAAGTATTCCAGCTTAGCTATCACTCTTCCAGACAGTTTTTTCGAAGAGTTATAGTTTACAAGTTCTAGTAAAGGGGTATTGCCAATTAGTTCTGTTAAATTCTTAGCTATGTTTTCCATAAGTCACCTCTTATTATATCTTAGTAAATCACTATGTTTAGTAGGTTTAACTAAATCATAAATGTAAAGCCTTAAAATGTCAAGCAAATATTAGTAAAAATATAACAATAAAAATCATTATAATAATAAATATTAGCAATAAAGTGATATATTTATCTTTTGCCACATTTATCTTTGTCATTGCATTACGTGAAGTTTAACATTATAATATATAATAACATATTAAAACAATAGGAATTATAATGATTGTTTACTGATCAGGAAAATTATTTATTGAAGGGCGGTAGGAGAAGTGAAGGGAAATCTGCATAAAGATACAAAGGTTGTTCATGGTAGTAAGGGTAGTGACCCGTATACAGGTGCCATAAGCTTTCCAATTTATCAGAGTGCTACCTTTAAGCATCCAGGACTTAATCAATCCACAGGCTATGACTATACGCGGGAATCAAATCCTACAAGAGAAGAATTAGAAAAAACCATTGCCATACTGGAAAATGCTGCGGCTGGTCTTGCTTTTTCAAGCGGTATGGCAGCAGCAACAGCGTTAATGGAGTTGTTTTCTGCAGGAGATCATTTTGTCGTCTCTGATGATATATATGGAGGTACTTATCGTTTATTTGAGGAGATATGTAAAAAACGGCAGTTAGAGTTTTCATATGTTGACACATGTTGTATAAATCAAATAAAGAATGCAACTAGGCCTAAAACTAGGGCTATTTTCATTGAGACACCTACAAATCCAATGATGAAGGTGGCAGATATAGCCGGGATCTGCTGTTTTGCCAGAAGCAAAGGGATTTTTACTATTGTTGATAATACCTTTCTAACACCCTATTTTCAAAGACCTATTGATTTAGGAGCTGATGTTGTGTTACACAGTGGCACCAAATATCTTGGAGGGCATAATGATACACTAGCAGGCTTTCTTGTGGTTAACGATAAGCTGCTGGCTGAAAAATTACTATTTATACAGAAATCGACTGGAGCAGTATTAAGTCCCTTTGATAGCTGGCTGATGCTAAGGGGAATTAAAACCCTGGCATTGAGGATGGAAAAACAGGAAAAAAACGCAATAAAGATAGCGGCCTGGTTGCATTCCCAAAGGCAATACATTGACAAAGTATACTATGTGGGACTTCCAGAGCATGAAGGTTACGAACTGTCCAAAAGGCAGGCAAGTGGATTTGGAGCAATGATTTCATTTAATGTAAAGGATGTTCGATATGTACGCAGAATATTAGAAAGGGTAAAGGTGATATCCTATGCAGAAAGTCTTGGGGGTGTAGAAAGCTTAATCACATATCCAGTTTTACAAACCCATGCTGCAATACCCAAATCAATCCTCGATAGAATAGGAGTTAATGATAGGCTTTTAAGGTTATCTGTGGGCATAGAAAATGTTGAAGATTTGATTAATGATTTAAAACAGGCTATGGAAGAATAGTGAGGAATAGTTATGAACAATAAATTTGCCACTAAACTGATAAACAATGGAAATGATAAGTGTAAATTTACTGGGGCACTTAGTGTTCCTATTTACCAAGCTTCCACTTTTCATCAGGAAGACATTGATAATTCTCCGGAGTTTGAGTACTCTAGATCTGGCAATCCTACAAGAAAAGCCCTTGAAGAAACCATCACATATCTAGAAGGGGCTGAAAGGGGTTTTGCATTTTCAAGTGGTATGGCTGCTATTGCTTCTGTTTTAACTATATTTTCAGCGGGTGACCATATAATTGCTAGTCAGGACATCTATGGAGGAACTTATAGAGTTAGTACGAGTATTTTTAACCGTTTAAATATAGATGTTAGTTTTGTAAATACCAACAATCTGGAGGCTATAGAAAATGGAATAAGAAATAACACCAGAGCTCTATTTCTTGAAACTCCATCCAACCCATTATTTAGAATTACAGATATTAAAAAAGCATCAGAAATAGCTAAAAAGCATAATCTCATTACCATAATAGACAACACATTTATGACTCCCTATCTGCAGAGACCGATAGAACTAGGAGTTGATGTTGTAATCCATAGTGCTACAAAATTTTTAGGGGGACATAGTGATGTAATTGGAGGAGTGGTTGCAGTTAAGGGAGAAACCCTTGCAAATAGAGTCTATACCATCCAAAATAGTTTTGGAGCTATTTTAGGTCCCTTGGATAGTTGGTTGTTGTTAAGAGGAATAAAGACATTAAAGGTAAGGTTGGATTATCAACAAAAGAATGCTGTCAAACTGGCTCATTGGTTTAGGGAACAACCAGAAATTAAAAATGTTTATTATCCTGGGCTAGAAGGCCATGATGGCTACGAAATTCATAGGAATCAGGCTGATGGGCCAGGTGCAGTACTTTCAATTGAAACAGTTGACAGGGAGATAACTAGAAGGTTTTTGAAAAAAATCAAACTGGCTGCTGTAGCTGTTAGTCTAGGTGGTATCGAAACCATAGCTTCATACCCCTATAAAATGTCCCATGGTTCAATGCCAAAACATGTTAAGGAAGAACTAGGAATTAATGATAGAATAATTAGGTTTTCCGCAGGCCTGGAGGATTGTGATGATTTAATAGAGGATTTTAAACAGGCTTTAAGGGGTTAAAAGATAGTTAAGAATGTAACAGAGTAGGGGGCTGCAAGGGCAGTCTATTCCGAATATATAGGCATGTAATAAATACTTACGGGAGTTGATTAAATGAAGTTCTCCACACGTGCCAGGTATGGTTTAAGGGCCATGGTTGAACTGGCAATAAACTATAATCCTAATGAGCCAATTTCTCTTGGTTATATTGCTGAAAAACAGGGTATATCTGAGGGGTATTTAGAACAGCTCATGACCTTTCTTCGAAGGGGAGGGCTTGTCAGGAGTGTGAGAGGCCCACAAGGCGGGTATATATTAAATAGAGAACCTAAGGAAATTACTGCTGGAGATGTTGTTAGATGCTTAGAAGGGCCTCTTGCCCCCACCAGCTGTGTTGCAGAAGAAGACCCTGAGATATGTGAAAGGGCTAGCTTTTGTGTAACACAGGGCTTATGGACAAGGGTTAGAGATGCTGTAGTCAGAGAATTAGATAGTACGTCTTTAGAGGACCTTCACCAGGAATTCAAACAGCTTCAACAATACCAACAGGACTACTGCTATTATATCTAGTTTTAATTGTACTTCCTGGTGGAAGTGCTGCAAAACATAATTATTTTCTATTAAACTTCCTGGTATACATGCCGGGGGCCTGTAAAAGTGAGTCCGATGAAGCGGTTCATTTTTCTTGCTTATTTATTTTTATCTTCGCACAGCCTGTAAGACCCCGCCCTCGAAAGGGGACACACCTGCTGAAGTCTGGGATATTCCTGGGGACAGGAATGTCCCCACTAATGGGGATTAACAGGCTATAAGCTCGAAATAAGTGCGGCTAAGGTTCAGGTGGGGTTTTATAACCCCACCTGAACCAAGTCTTCTTTATGTACATTGATATTATTCAAGAAAGAGAAGAAAAATTGGAAATATAAAGAGCCATATGGCTCTTTTTCTTACACTATCAGACACCCATGCCGCTTCGCGGCACCACTGATGGCATAAAATATTTGTCCATGTTTATCCCCAGCAGTCGCTCAGTCACCATATCAGAGTTTCGGGTGTCTACAAGCCGAAGATGTTTGCCGAGGGGCTCATAATTTTTATGCATTTATCCACCTCCTGAGAAATTTTTTTACTATATATTTCTTAATTACTTCCTTGCTATCATTTCTATTTCTACTAAAGCATCTAGAGATAA
>JAGXSK010000253.1 GCA_018333845.1 Clostridia bacterium
ACTGCTGCATGTACTACTGTTGGTATTCCAATGGCAATAACAGGAATTCCCAGGGCTTCCCTTGTTATAGCCATTCTCTGGTTGCCAATACCTGAGCCAGGATTTATTCCTGTATCAGCTATCTGGATCGTTGATGTAATGCGGCTTAAATTCATTGCTGCCAGTGCATCTACTGCTATCACCAGGGAAGGTTGAACTTTTTCTACAACTCCCTTAACGATTTCAGCTGTTTCAATACCAGTGATGCCAAGTACACCAGGAGATAATGCACATACTGGTCTAAGACCACCCTGGATATTCTGGGGTGTATATTTGTAAAGATGCCTGGTAACAAGAACCTTGCCGGCTACCTTTGGGCCAAGGGCATCTGGCGTAGCATCCCAATTTCCCAGACCCACAATTAAAACTGTATCATTTTCAGTAATGTCAACAGTCTGCAAAAGTCTTTCAAGTTCTTTACCCATAATGTCTGCTATTTCCTGGTGCACCTCAGGATTATTTTCTCTTAAGCCTGCAGACTCTATTGTAAGGTAGTTTCCAGGTTGTTTTCCCATTTGTCTGGCACCATTATCATCTAGAATTTGAATATTGGTAATTGTACCACTGGTAAATTGCCTTACATTTTCCTTAACTCCCGGGATTTCCTGATTAGCATCGCCCCTTAAGAGACTGTGTGCTTCTACTGCCAGGTCCAGATTAATTCCAAGATTTTTAATTAAATCAAAGGTTAAAGTCAATAGTATTACCTCCCAAGAAATTTCCTTTAGAAATATATTTCCCCAAGTTGAGGATTATATTACCTTTATGATATACTTTTATATAAAAGGGAGGTATGTAAATGCTAGTGAAGTGTTCCCTTTGCGGTCTTAAAGAGGAGATATCCAAAATCCATAAAGATTACCAACGACTTGCCAGTAACCCACAAGGAATTTATATTTGTTTTAAATGTAATATTAGCGTGAAGATCAGCGCTAGTGTTACTCTGAAAAAAGAAACCAAACCATTGTAGTAATAAACTGGTTATGACATATAAGAACAAGGGTCTCCTAGAGACCCTCGTTCTATGGGAGAGGAGAAACCGGAGGAAGAGCTTATGGGGGAGGGTTATTAAAAATAACCACTAAGCTCTTCAGTAAAATGCTTTACCATTAAATATTATGAACTGTTTAGAAGTAAAATATACATGTATAAACTGTTAAAAATAAGGAATTAGATTAATGTAAAATTACATCTTTATACTAAATATGCTATAATGAGGTGTATATGTGAGAGTAATTTCAGGTTACGCTAGGGGCAGGCGCATAATTGCCCCTAAGGGTACAAAGATCAGACCCACATCTGACAGGGTTAAAGAGGCCATTTTTAATACAATATCTCCCCTGGTTGCTCAAAGTGATTTTTTAGACTTGTTTGCAGGGACTGGCAACATTGGTATAGAAGCATTAAGCAGGGGTGCTAAGAGCTGTACTTTTGTTGATAAATCTCTCCAGGCCATTAAATGTATTAAAAATAACTTATCAAATACAGGTTTTGAGGATAGGAGCACAATAATGCTAGGCGATTCTAGAACAATAATTGCTAAACTCACTCAAACCTATGATATTATTTTCCTGGATCCTCCCTATGGATATGATTTGGTGATGCCAATAATGAAAAAGTTAAAACTATTACTAAAAGAAGAAGGAATTATAGTAGTTGAAACAGAAAATAAAATAGAGCTGCCGTCACAATGTGACACCTTTCGATTATTGAAAACATCCAGATATGGTGATACACAGGTGGGTTATTATAAATAATACTACAGCGAAATTTAGCAATTAACGGAGCCATGGCGTCGTCCCAATGGCGTAGGAATGTAACGAAACGAGTAACCTTTCGCTGTAGTAATAATTTAAATTTGATTTGATTTGTAAGGGAGGACATTAAGGTGGATATTTTTATGTTGCTTGACGAGCTAGAGCAAGAAATAGAAGCAGGCAAGAAGGTTCCTCTATCAAGCAAAATAGTAACTGAAAAAGAAAGGCTGTTAGATTACATAGATAAAATTCGCAGTGAACTGCCAGAGGAAATGAGACAAGCAAGATGGGTCGTAAAAGAACGGGAAAGGGTAATTAATGAAGCTAAAGCAGAAGCACAGGAAATGCTAGAAAATGCCAGGAATAAGATAAAAAAACTGGCCCAAGAATCTGAAGTTGTGAGAGAAGCCAAGCTTCAAAGCGAAGAAATAATTGCAGAAGCCCATAAGGTTGCCTATGAAATTAAAAGTGGTGCCAATCAATATGCAGATGATGTGTTAGCTTCAATAGAAACCAGGCTCCAAAAAACTCTAGCCGTAGTCGCAGAAGGAAGGAATGAACTAAAAAAAAGACTTCCCAAAAGGGAAGTTAATGAAATAGAAGATGCAGGATAGGTCTAATTCTATTAATTAAAGATAATAATAGAGATAATAGAAACAGTACAGCTAAAATTAAGATAAAGATACCACAGCTGTAGATTAGGATATTAAAAGTACTAAATTCCCAATTTAACAGGCTATCATACTGGGACATGACTGAAACTGTAGGAGTATAGACCAACAGGGCAATTGCAGCTGACATGATTCCATGTAAAAGCCTTGCAATAACAAATGGATAAAACCTTATGTCTGTGGTGGCCAGTATGCTAATGGCCTGAGCATGAATTGATAGTCCAGACCAGCCTAATATTAGACTGACTGCGGCAACCTTTAGGTGCAGTGGGGAGGAAGATTCAGCAATTAGTTTTGAACCAATGGTCATTTCCACAAAGCCGCTAACTATTCCCTTTGCCAGCTGAAAATCCAGCATTAGTGGACTTAAGAAAAATGTCAAACAAATAGATATTAGCCCAATCACATTAAATATGGTCAACAATTCTATTATAACTGAAAAAAGAATGATAAAGCCTCCAATTTGGATTAGATTTTGCACAGAGTTCCTTATAGCATCGCCAAGGATTTTACCAAGGGGTTTTTTATTGGATATCTGGCTTTTAATCAGGGCCTTTAAGGCCATTTTAAATCCCAAGTTTTGTGAATTATAGTGCATACCATGTTTTCTTGGGGCCCAGAATCTCAAGCATAAGCCCAGAAGAATGTTTGCCAGATAATGAGAGACTGCAATTATTACTCCTATCTCTGGATTTTTAAACATGCCAACGGCGACAGCACCAAACATGAATAAGGGACTTGCATTGTTTGTAAAGCATATAATTCTTTCAGCTTCATTTCTTGTAAGCAAATGCTTTTTCCTTAAATCGGCTGTTACAATTGAACTTATTGGTGCTCCAGAGGTATAACCTACAGCTAGTACAAAGGCGCCAGTTCCTGGAAGTCTAAAAACAGGACGCATTACAGGTTCCAGCAAAGCACCTAAAAACTGAACAATCCCAAGGGCAATGAGAATTTCTGACATTATAAAAAAAGGCAATAATGCCGGAAAGACAATAGTCCACCAGGCATTTAGTCCTCGTAATGAAGCTTCAAATACCTGTTTGGGAAATATCATTAATGAAAAGAAAATAATTAAAACTATTATTAATTTTAAAAGAAAAAGTAAAACATCTTTTCGCATTTTTTTCATTATGTTCTCCAGTTGAAATACTATTATTATATATATACTTGATGATGTCGCATAATAGACCTTAAGAAGGAGGGATGTCTATGCAGCGCCCAACTGTGGGATTGGCCCTTGGAGCCGGTGCCGCAAAGGGAATGGCACATCTTGGAGTGCTAATGACATTGAAAGAAGAAAATATACCAGTTGATATAATTGCAGGTACCAGCATTGGCAGCGTGTTTGGAGCACTTTATGCTGATGATGCTGATTTAAACCTTGTTTTTAAAATCGCTGCTACTTTACGACATGAACAGTTTGTTGATGTGGTTTTGCCGAAAGTGGGTTTAATAAAAGGTGAAAAAATAGAAGAATTGTTCAGACTAATTACAAAAAATAAGAGTTTTAATCAACTAGCAAAGCCATTTTATGCAGTAGCTGCAGATATAGAAACGGGTGAAGAGATAATAATAAATACAGGTAAAGTTGCAGACGCTTTAAGGGCAAGTGTTTCTATTCCAGGTATCTTTAAACCCAAAAATCTTGGCAACAGGCTATTAGTAGATGGTGCTGTAAAAAACCACGTGCCCATTAATGTATTGAAGATGCATGGAGCGGACTACATAATAGCAGTAGATGTTAGATTTGGAGGCAGGATAGGCACCAAACACAAGGTGCAAAATATTTTTGATGTTATATTAATGGCATTAGAAATTCCACATTTTGATAGTATTAAGCAGTTATGTAATGAATGCAGTGTATTAATTCAGCCAGATCTTTCCCATATCAGTCCCGCAAGATTTGATTTAGTTCAGGAGTGCATGGAAATAGGGATGGAAGAAACCAGAAAGCATTTACCGGCTATAAAAAAAGATCTAAATACTATGGGAGTGATATGAAAGATAAGTTTAAAAAGAGATTTTTTTAGGGGGATTTTGAAAAAATGAAAGTTTTAGTTGTAAACTCAGGAAGTTCATCAATCAAGTATCAGCTCTTTGATATGACAAAGGAGGAAGTTCTGGCCAAGGGCTTAGTTGAAAGAATTGGTCTGGAAGGAGCATTAATAACCCACCAACCAGCAGGTCAGAACAAGTATGTTCTAGAAACAAAGATTCCTACCCATGAGGTAGGAATTAAGCTAGTTGTAGAAGCATTATTAGATAAAGACCATGGAGTAATATGGAGTATGGAAGAGATTAATGCAGTTGGACATCGAGCAGTTCACGGTGGTGAAATTGCTGAATCAGTACTCATTACTGATGAGATTAAGGAAGAATTTAAAAAATTGTTTAATCTAGCGCCATTGCATAATCCACCTGGTCTTATGGGTATGAATGCATGTGCAAAATTAATGCCGGGTATACCCCAGGTAGCTGTTTTTGATACAGCTTTTCATCAAACAATGCCGCCTTCAGCTTACACCTATGCTTTGCCCAAAGAATTATGTAAAAAGCATAAAATTAGAAGATACGGTTTCCACGGAACTTCACACAAGTTTGTAACTCAGCGTGCTTCAGAAGTTGCTGGTGTTAGCTTAAATAATTCCAAAATGATTACATGTCACCTGGGAAATGGTGCATCAATAACTGCTGTTAAGGATGGCAAATCGGTTGATACAAGCATGGGTTTAACTCCTTTAGAGGGTTTAGTAATGGGAACACGCTGTGGCATCATTGACCCTGCCATAGTGCCTTTCCTAATGGATATGGAAAATCTAACTACTGACCAGGTAAGCAACCTAATGAATAAAAACAGCGGTGTTTTAGGTATTTCTGGAATAAGCAGTGATTTTAGAGATTTAGAAGCAGCTGCAGGCCAGGGGAACAAAGATGCACAGTTAGCCATTGATGTGTATGTTCATTATGTCAAAAAAATAATAGGCTCCTATGCAGCAGTATTAAATGGTGTTGACGTTTTAGTATTTACTGCGGGGTTGGGTGAAAATTCATGGGATATAAGAGAAAAAGTATGTGCTAATATGGATTACCTGGGAATTAAAATAGATAAAGAAGCCAATAAAATTCGTGGCCAAGAAAAAGTAATTTCAGCTAGCGATTCCAAAGTTAAAGTGGCTGTTATACCTACTAATGAAGAACTTATGATAGCAAGGGATACAAAAGAAGTTGTTGAGGCAATTTCTTGACATTTACTCCTTTAGTCCTGTATAATCTCCATTAGAGTTATGAAAAGGATGGTTTGCTGTGTTTATTGATGTTGAGAAGCTTAAACTTGATAAATTATTAACTCGGCATTATGACTTTACAGTTAACTTGCCTCAAATAATTGTGGGTCAAGAAAAAGTTGCTTTTAATGGACCAATAAAAGTTGTGGCAGATGCAACATTTACTCAAAAGGATGTTCTTGTTGAGGGAAAAATTACCGCCAGGGCACAAGTTATATGTCATTGTTGTTTGGAACAATTTATACTTGACATAGAAACCCCTTTAATGGAAAGATTTGTAACAACTGCTCAATACAACCTGCTCACAGAGAAGGAGCAGCAGGATGGGGATGTTAATTGGTACCAGAATGGTCAAATCAATCTGGAGCCATTAATAGAGCAGGCATTATATTTGGCTTTACCCATGAGGGCAGTATGTAAAGAGAACTGTCAAGGATTATGTCCTAGGTGTGGTTGCAACCTTAACTTGAATAAATGTGAGTGCAAGGATCAAGAAATTGACCCCAGACTGGCAGTTTTGCAGCAACTCCTTAAAAATTAATAGAGCAAGGGAGGCTTGTGTAGATGGGAGTACCAAAAAGAAGGCAATCAAAAGCTAGAGTTCGTGCCAGACGTGCACAATGGAGAAAGATTGACTCGCTGCCTTTAGTAGAATGTCCAAAGTGTCGCGAACTAAAGGTACCACATAGAATGTGTGCAGCATGTGGTTTTTACAAAAAAGATGTA
>JAGXSK010000254.1 GCA_018333845.1 Clostridia bacterium
AGTTATCTCAACAGCTTATTCTGTCAAAGCAGTTAGCATAATTCACCTAAAACTAACCCTTCAACCTCTTAATTATCCTTAAACATGCGGTGCAATACCTGTCAAACTTTCCCCAAAGCTAGACCCCTTGACAGGTATTGTGCCTGCATTGTTATGCTCTTTGATGAGGTTGACTAGGTGTTTTTTAGCTATAGTTGTTGGGTTTTTGTTTTTTAAAGGCAGTTAAAGTAGATTTTTTGTCTTGTTCTCTTGCTTTTTTAAAAAACTCTACTTTTTCATACTTTAGTTAACACTACCACTAGTATTTACCATAACAGTAAAAAACTATTTAAGGGAGCCTCTAATTAAGACTCCCTTACTATTCGTGCAATAAAAAACCCGTCCATATTATGCCTCTGTGGAAGAATCTGCATAAAGCCTATTTTAGCTGTATGCTGTAAATGGGGATCTTTAGTCAATTCATGTGGAATATAAGGCAACAGGCTATTAAAACTAAAACCCAGGTTATTTTTTAAAAATTTTTCCACAACATCATGGTTTTCCTCATGGGTCATGGTACATGTACTGTAAACCAGGACACCACCGGGCTTTAAACATTTTGCTGCACCCTCAATTATTTCCAACTGCAGCCTTGATAACTCCTTGATCTGCTGCTGGTTTTTTCTCCAGCGCAGGTCAGCTCTCCTTCTTAAAACTCCTATACCTGAACAGGGAACATCCAGCAAAAGGTAATCAATTCTTCTTTCAAATAAGACCCCAATTCTTTGGGCCTCCTGTTTTTGAAGCTGAATAGAATTAATACCTAACCTTCTTGCATTTTGTTCAATTAGCTTTAGCTTATGACTGTGAATATCAAAAGCCAGAATTGTACTTTTATCAGCTGTAAGCTGTGCAAGATGAGTAGTCTTTGAACCTGGAGCCGCACAGCCATCAATAATAGTGGAGTTAGGTGCTGGGTTTAAACACCTGGCAACCAGCATGGATGCCTCATCCTGCATGATAAACAAACCCTGGGCAAAGGCTTCAATTTTATCTATTTGTTCAAAATTTCCTATCTCCAAGCCTTCAGGGGCATAAAGAGTTTTTTTAACGTTAATGCCTCTATTTATAAATAAAGTCATTAGCTCCTCAACCTGGATTTTGAGGGTATTTACCCTTATTGTATTGGGACCTCTGGAGTTATTATGCCTGCACAGTGCAATAGTTTCTTCGATGCCATACTCCTCCACCCATCTTTTTACCAGCCATTTTGGGTGAGAATAGACAACGGATATATGCAGTACTGGATCATCCTGAACATCTGGGTAGGGTATATCATTCAGGTTTCTGGCAATATTTCGGAGAACGCCATTTACAAACTTGACGCTTCCTGGGTTTCCATACTTTTTTGCCAGGCTCACTGATTCGTTGCATGCTGCAGAAACAGGAACCTTGTCCAGGTATATTAACTGGTATATTCCTGTCAGGATAATATAATTAATCCATGGTTCTATCTTCTTTTTGCTTACAAATCTGTCCCTTATCCACTCAAGGGTATTTTTGTTTTTTACAGTTCCATAGACAATTTCAGTAATAAAACGACGCTCAAGGGGACTAAAATTAGTCTCCTTGAGCAGATTGTTTATGGCTATATTTGTATAAGCACCTTTTTCTAAAACTTCAAATACTGCTTTTAAAGCTGCATCTCTTACTTTATCCATAGAGTATCTCCTATATATTCTATTCTTCCCCTAGAATTCTTGATAATATAAATAATCTAACAAGGTTTAATATGGCAGCTATTGCTGCAGCTACATAGGTTAAAGCTGCTGCTTTTAATACCTTTTGTACACCTGTTACTTCCTGGGGAGCTATAAAGCCATGGGCCTGCAGCTGGCCAATGGCCCTTCTGCTGGCATTAAATTCAACAGGCAGTGTTACTATTTGAAACAATACTACTGCTGTAAAAAGGTAAATCCCTATATTCAAAAAAGAAGGACTTCCTAATATTAATCCTAGTATTATTATTGGGAATGAAAGGGTCGAGCCTATCTGGGCTACAGGAACAAAAGTCGATCTAAGCTCCAGGGGAAAATATCCGTTATTATGCTGAATTGCATGACCTGCCTCATGGGCGGCTACTCCCAGGGAAGCAAGAGAAGTTCCCGAGTACACCTCTGGCGATAAACGTACTGTTTTGGACCTGGGGTCATAATGGTCAGACAGTTTACCAGGGGTCATCTCAACCTTAACATCATACATGCCATTACTTGCAAGTATCTTTTGTGCGACCATTGCCCCATTTACTCCTTTAGCAGAAGCTACCTTAAGATACTTATTAAAAGTCGTTGTAATCTTAACCTGTGAATAAATGGAGAGAATTATTGCTGGTATTAATAATAATAAAGTAAAATCCATCAACATCACCTCTTTTGTCAAATTTTAATATAGAATACAAAATACATATGTTATTACTAATTATATTATACCACTTTTGTCAATATTAACATAAATACTTTTAATGTTCTGGGCATAAGTTGTTAGTTTAATGGTTTTTGATTTTGGGTTAAGGGAAAAGAAACTACATTGTTAGCTCCCTTATGCAGAAAAAACTCAATGGCTTCCTCCACCGCTTTTAAACTGACCAGTGTATTAAAGCAAGGACCTTCAGGCCTAATATTAAGTATACCCAAAACAGGTAAGGGTTTGCTGTCTTTTATGCCGCTAGTCAAATCCCGTTCGCAGGCTATTGCAATAACAGCCTTTGGCCTGGCTTGTTCAATAAACTTTCTTGCCAGGGTGCCGCCAGATGCAATCACCAGTTTGACTCCATACTTTTGAGCTATGCCATGCAAATCATCTACAGGACATTGTCCACAACGAATGCAGTTTGCAGATTCAATGGTAATTTTATGTGGACAATCACTTTTTTGAAGACAATGGGGAGCTAGAATCATGATTTTTTCAGGAGAAATAGTTAATCTATTACATTTCACAAGTTGATTATTAACTTCAATAAAGGAGCTTTTTATTATATGCTTATCTATACCAAGGATGCGACCTATATATAATGCAACTGGAAATAAGGTGTTTACTGCCAAAAGCATTATATTTTGCAAAATGGGAGGCATGTTTCGTTCTTTTACGAGGGCAAAGACCAATCCTCCTATGCCAAAGCCCATAATTAAAAGTATGCTGCAAAAAATAGCAATTATTGCTATGACTACAATTTGCTGATATGTGTCTGTACTCTTAAAAAATAGATGCCAGCTAAAAGCTAGTATTCCAAATAACAGAAGTAAACTAAAGCTTATTAAGCCTATAAAGATCCTTTTTCTAGATTTCATTTCTTACACACCCCAGTTATTAAAGCATAATCCCTTTTTTAGGGCTTTCCCTTTTAAAAAATCCCTGACCTCCATCCTTCTCTTGCCAGGCTGCTGCAATTCAACAAGCCTTATTATTCCCTGGCCTGCTTGTACATCAATACCACGATCTTGGTCAATATTGATTATTGTTCCTGGGCCAGCATTCATGTCTTTTAAGCTAACAATTTCACTCATCCAGACCTTAAGGTTTTCTTCTCCTAATGTTGTATATGCCCCAGGCCAGGGATTTAAACCCCTTATAAGATTATGGATGTCAAGGGCAGGTTTTTTCCAGTTGACTTTTTCCATGTCTCTTTGAATTTTTGGAGCATATACTGCAAGTGAGTCATCCTGTGGTATTTTTTCTATGCCATTGGGCAGCTTTTTTAATACCTCAAGCATTAGATCTGCTCCTTGTATAGATAGTTTATCATGAATATCTCCCATGGTGTCATTTATGTTAATTTTAACTTTGTCTTGTGCTAGTATATCACCTGTGTCCAGGCCCTGATTCATCTGCATTATGGTAACACCTGTTTCATCATCACCGTTAATAACTGCCCAGTAAATTGGAGCTGCACCGCGATATTTTGGCAGCAGACTGGCATGAACATTTAAGCAGCCATATTTAGGCATGTTAAGGATTTCCTCTGGAATTAATTTTCCATAAGCTACCACAACAATTACATCTGGAGAGATATTTTTAAGAACTTGAAGAATATCCTTAATTATCTGGGGCTGCTCTACCCGCAAGCCAAGCCTCTCTGCAGCCCTTTTTATGGGAGGAGCTTGAAGGTTTTTCCCCCTGCCCTTTTTTCTATCAGGTTGGGTAATGACAAGGGGTATTTCAAATTTTGAAGTATATATTTTTTCCAGGGTGGGAACAGCAAAGTCAGGTGTACCCATAAAGACAATCTTCATATCTATCACCTAATCTATCTTTTCAATATTATCTGATATGTCAATGAACAGGATGCCATCCAAGTGGTCTATTTCATGTTGAAAAGCCCTGGCTAATAAGCCCTTTGCTTCTATCTCAACCTTTTCACCATGTCTATTGAGGCCAGCTACCACAATTTTTTCACATCTAGCAACGTTGCCTTTAACCCCTGGTATGCTTAAACAGCCTTCCACATCTATTTGAGTTCCCTCTGAACTAATTATTTCAGGGTTGATAAGCTCTATCAGGCCTTCTCCTATATCAACTATAATAACACGCTTTGATACACCAACCTGTGGAGCAGCTAACCCAACTCCCTGGGCATCTCTCATGGTCTCCTGCATGTTATCCAAAAGTTTTAAAATATTTGAGTTGATCTTTGGAACAGGCTTGGCTTTTTCCTTTAGTATATTATCTCCTACTTTTACAATTTGATATATGGCCATTTATATTTCCTCCCTTGTTAATGTGCATTACTAGCCAAAGCTGTTGGGGTTTATATCTATATTGACACTTACCTTATTGCTAAGTGGATTAGCCTTGTAAAACTCATCAAGACAATTTCTAATTATGGGTCTTAAATTGAGCCCTTTTTCGTACTTTAAAAGAAGCTGATATCTATATTTTCCCTTAATTTTTACCAAACCGCAAGGATTTGGACCAAGAATTTGTACTAAACTTGTATTTTTTTTATTGTGTATACCCTGGAGCAAACATCTGTAAAAGAAGTCTGCACCTTTACTAACATGTTCCTCAATTCTACCGGCAAAGACAATTCTTATAATCTGGCTAAAGGGTGGATAGCTATATTCTTTCCTAAAGGCTATTTCTTCCTTATAAAACGCAAGAAAATCCTGATTTTTTGCATGTATTATACTTATATCCTCTGGGTTGAAGGTCTGAATAATCACCCTGCCCTCCCATTTACCCCTGCCAGCTCTTCCCGCTACCTGGGTTAATAATTGAAAAGATTTTTCCCTGCTACGAAAATCAGGAAGATTTAAAGTTGTATCTGCTGCAATAACTCCCACAAGGGTTACATTTGGAAAATCCAGTCCCTTTGCTACCATCTGGGTACCAATAAGGACATTTGTTTTCCCCCTGGAAAAATCATCTAAATATTTCTTCACCATTTCTTTTTTGTCTGCTATATCACCATCTATTCTCATAATATTAACATCAGGAAAGAAATTTTTAAATTCATGCTCAACCTTTTGAGTACCGATACCATATGGTTTCCAATGCGGGGAAGTGCATTGGGGACAGTTCTTTGGAATGGACTGACTGAAACCACAATAGTGGCAGAGCATTTTTTGGCTGGTATGGTGATATGTTAATGAAACCTCGCAGTTGACACATTTTAGAATATAACCGCAGTCACGACATAGTACAAAGGAAGCAAATCCCCTTCTATTTAAATACAAGATAATTTGTTTGTTATCAGCAAGGGTTTTTCTAATTTCCTCCTGCAGACTTCTGCTGAATATACTAAAGTTTCCTTCTCGCAGTTCATTTTTCATATCTATTACTTTAACAGTTGGAAGCTTGTAATCCTTTATCCTTTTTGACAGGCATAGTAAACCCATTTTCTCAGATTGGGCAGCTAAAAATGTTTCCAGGGATGGGGTAGCACTTCCAAAAATGGCAGGGCAATTATGCCACATTGCTCTTTTTAATGCTACTTCTTTTGCATTATATTTCGGGTCGTTATCCTGTTTGTAGCTAGTATCATGTTCTTCATCAATTATGATAGCCCCTAATTTTTTAACAGGGGCAAAAACTACAGAACGAGCTCCAACAATTATTTGCTTATGTCCAAATTTAATGGCCGCCCATGCTTCATATCTTTCTTTTTGAGTCAATTTGCTATGTAAAATAACTAAACTATCTGGAAATCGGGCCTCAAGTCTTTTGACAATTTGTAGCGTAAGAAAGATTTCAGGAAGAGCAAGGATACATTGCAGCCCTTTTTTTAAACAATATTCCATTATTTCCATATAAACTTCAGTTTTACCACTACCTGTTACCCCATATAAAACATAGGGAGCGTACCTTTTATTATCAATATCCCCTGCAATTACTTCAAAGGCTTCCTTCTGCTCTTTATTAAGACAAAGGGACCCTAATAATTTTGCATCCCCTTGTTCATATTTTTCAATTGTAATAATTTCTTTATCCATTAATCTTTTTAAGGCGCCCATGTCTAAATTTTTTTTAGTAATTAAATCCTGCACAGAATAATTAAGGCCTTCCTGCAATACTTTTATAGCCTCCCATTGTTTTGGAGCCCTTTTCCTTAGATAATTAAACTTCTTAACATCTAGTACATCTGTATTTAGAACGGCCTTTAAAGAGTTCCAGTCCCTCCTTCTTTCTTTATGCTTTACCTGGTGATGTTCTTCAATATAACCCTTGTCCAACAGCTCTTTATAGGCTTTTTTATAAGCCTTAAGTTCATTTTCCAGCACTTCATAGTCAAACCACTGATCCTGGCCAGCAATTTTACTCAATAATTCCTGGGCAATAGATGATAAACTGCCTTTATCCCCTTGTGTAGCAAGTTTAAATCTTCTTAGTATATTAGGGAAAGCACCAACAGGCATGAACATTTTTAGAGCTTTAATTTTAGTTGTTAAATAATAATGTCTTAACCAATCTGCAAGCTGCATCTCTTCATGGTTTAAACTCAAGGCAGGGCTAAAAACATCTTCTATCTCTTTTAGCCTGGCGTGTTGTTTAACATGGGACAGTTCAATAACATATCCATATTTTAATGTATTCCCAAAAGGTACAAGAACCAGGCTCCCCTCAGCCACACTATTTGCTAAGTGGGCTGGAACCAAGTATTGAAATGGCTTATCAAGAGATCTATGGTTATTGTTTATTATTACACTAGCATATAATTGTTTCACTGTTTGATCCCATCCTCTACAATCATTATATCAAACTTGTCCATATTAGGTGAAAAAAAGAGATTTAAAAATGCTCTTTACAACTTAAAACAACATTTATGCCAGCAGCAACTGCTGGATTCCAGTAACTGCTGTAAAAGACCCTGGTATATTACATCAGGAATAGAATTTGGAAAGGATGGATCAATAGTTATTTTATTTTTTGCATAGACTCCATTATTATTTAGATTAAAAAACACCTTACTAAGAGATAGTTTAAAAAATAAAACTAGACTTTTAAGGAGTCTAGTTTTGGTCTAGTATATATTTACTTACAACCCTTTTTTCTTTTTCTAATTCAGGTTTCCAAAGCTCAAGCCTTTCAATTACTCCCCGAATGGGGGTCTCCTTAAGAGATAACCTTTGGCAGATTTTCAAAAACTCATCTTTTTTAAGTGAAATATTTGCAAATATTTCACTTAATATAGTTATGTGGAATATCCATTTATCTACTGAAGGAGGAACTAAAAAGCCCTGGGCGTCTAAAGCTTGCTCAAGGGAGTTTTGTAATTGCCTCAACCTTTCATCATCTTCTATTTTTAGAATAAGACTATTATGGGGTTTAGTAAAGCAATCAAAACAGTAAGATTCAATTTTGATGGGGTTATAGTCGGCCAATACATTTTTAACACATCTATCAAATATCATTAATTCTTCTTTATTTTCCAGCATTTTTACAGTGCTAATAGTAATATGAATAGGAGGAGATACTTCTTTATAAACTTTTAAACTGTCAGACAGGAGCTTTTGTATTCTGACAGCTTCCTCAAACAACTCTCCTGAAGGAATTGCCACCAGATACATGTGTTTTTTCCAGTCATAATGTTTCATACCATTCATTCCTCGATTAATTATTCTAATATTTATATTATAACCTAAATCTATATAAAGCTAATAGCCTATAATTTATTAAAAAGAACCCTTAACCATCTAGGGGTTAGGGTTCCCATATTTATTGTATTAGTCTATTCCTTTTCTGGTAACACAATAGCATTGGCTACAATTTCCACAAGGTTAGTTGTTTTTACATTAACGCCATGATGCTTGCATCCCTCAGCCAGTCCGTCCAGGCAGTTATGGCATGATGTTCCTACAATGGTAGCTCCCGTTGCCTTTACTTGTTCAGCCTTAACCTTACTGGCCGCTAATCTTCTTTTCGCAAATTCTGACATGGAAAGCATTCCGCCTCCACCACCACAACAGAAGTTGTCCTGTCCATTAGGTGTCATTTCCCTATAATCCATAACAGCTTTACTTAAAATGTATCTTGGTTCATCAAGTATGCCGCCATTACGGGCCTGATTACAGGGATCGTGATATGTTACAGGATCAGGATTTTTTGTAGGATCAAGTTTAATTCTGCCTTCTCTAATATATTCAGCCATGACCTCAACAAAACCTCTTACTGGTATATCATAAATTTTTCCAAGCCAGTTTTCGCCTTCCCATCTAAAAGCGCGATAGCCATGGCCGCATTCAGCCATCACTATTTCTTGCACCTCAAGTTTACGTGCAGCTGATATTAGATTATCTGCAATATGTCTTGCTTTCTTATCGTCTCCAGAAAATAAAGCGTAATTTGTTACATCCCAGGAGTCTGTACTTACTGTCCAGTCCTCCCCAGCAGCATAGAAAATTTTAGCTGCTGCTTTAATGCTTAATGGATGATATTTTGGCTCACGTGGATTAAATGTATAAATCAGCCTTGCGCCTTTTTTATCAATAGGAATCTTGGCATTGGGGTCATCTACATCTTCCTGTAATTCTTCTTCCATCCATTCCAATGTATCAATGAAGTCTTCTTTGGAAACAGCCATGTTGTTGCCAGTTTCCATATGGGCATCAATGGTAGCCTGTAATCCGGCTGGAGTAAGACCTAATTCTGTTAGAATACCCCTGGTAGTACGTATAATCATTCCCGTATCTATACCCATGGGACAGTTGACAGTACAACGACGACACATGGTACATGCACCAAAGGCATGATCCACCATTTTTTTTACCATTTCCTCGTCTACTTCCTTTACGCCTCCAAACCAGCCAGGAAATTTACTGCCAAGCAAATCATATTTGCCCTTATAAATCTTTCTAAGAAAATCTGCTTTATATGGTGGAACCATGTCAGGGTCTCCTGTTGACTTAGAGTAGTGACAGGATTCAGCACAAACCCCACAGTGGACACAAACATGCAGGTAAGTTGCCAATTGCCTTGTAAGCCTTTTTTCTAAAAGCTCCATTACTTTTTCAGAATATGCCATTTAAATCATCTCCTTTTCATGTAGATTCCCCTGCGACCAAAGTGCTTACCAATGTAATAGCGTGCAAAGGGCCAGTATAGGTAATGTGAAATCTTGCTCAGTGGAACATAAACCAATAAAAATGCAGTCAATGCCAGAAATGCTACAATAATTTCCCTATTTCCAGTCATGGAAATAGCCCCCAACAAAAGGAATATAGTTATTATTATTATAGAAAAGAAATCGTCCTTAGAACTAATTACTTTTATATCTGGTCTAGTAAATTTTTTTATAATCCTTATAAAACCAGCTATAAAGCCAAGGCCCATTATTATCATAAATAAAGTAGTAACTGCTGGCTGTAATAGGTTTGGCGCATAAGGTATCATAAAAGAAACAATTATAGCAACCAAAATACCTACATGAAATAGAAAAAATTCCAACCAGTTCTTCGTTATATCCCTAGTACTTTCCATGGCTGAAGGACACACAATTACCAACAAGGACGTTATGATACCTTTTTTAATGTCACCCTTGGGGATCGATATTTCCTTTATTACACGATATCTAGTTAACAAATAAGCCTTTAAACAATATACTAGAATTAAAAAAATTAAAGCCAATGTTTTAATTAGAACCAGTGTTCCAAACTCTTGCTTCACAAATAAGAACTGTTCCATAGTTTCCCCTCCTTAAACAAATTAGAAGTAGTAATTTTGCAAACATTATCTAACTTTTAATATCTTGATGACAACACCTCCGGAAAAAATTGCTTCATTACTTATTATAAATTTCACAAGAAAAGATATCTACTATTAGTTCTACAATTAAGTTCAATAACCTATTAGTTATTTATTTGAATATCCTATGCCTAGCATAAGAAAAATATATAGTAGTTTCAACTGAATAGGAGCCGCATCTGCGGCTCCTGACTAACACTTGTTTTTATTTACTTTTTTAGATTCCAGCCTGTTGTTTCAAAACTTCAGCTTTATCAGTATCTTCCCATTTTACATTCAAGTCTACCCTTCCCATATGGCCATAAGCCGCTAGATTGCGATAGATTGGTTTTCTTAGTTTCAAATCACGTATAATGGCTGCAGGTCTTAGATCAAAATTGTTCTTCACCAGTTGGGCTATTCTTTCATCTGGAATTTTTCCTGTTCCAAAGGTTTCAATCATAATTGACACAGGCTGTGCTACACCAATGGCATATGCAAGCTGAATCTCGCAGCAGTTGGCCAAACCAGCTGCTACTATGTTCTTTGCAACATAGCGAGCGGCATAAGCTGCTGACCTGTCCACCTTGGTGGGATCTTTTCCTGAAAATGCCCCTCCGCCATGCCTGGCCATTCCACCATATGTATCAACAATTATCTTTCTTCCTGTAAGTCCAGCATCTCCCTGGGGCCCACCTACAACAAATCTTCCTGTTGGATTAATAAAATACCTTGTTTTATCATCTAGCAATTCTGCTGGAATAACCTCTTTTATAACACATCTCAGAACATCTTCATGGATAGTTTCCTGTTCTACATCAGGTCTATGCTGTGTTGATATGACTATTGTATCCACGCGAATTGGTCTATCATCCTCATATTCAACTGTAACCTGTGATTTTCCATCAGGGCGAAGATATGGTAGAATTCTTTGCTTTCTTACCTCTGATAACCTTTTAGTAAGCTTGTGTGCTAATGAGATTGGCAAAGGCATCAGCTCTGGTGTTTCATCACAGGCATAACCAAACATCATTCCCTGGTCTCCTGCTCCTATTGCCTGTATTTCTACTTCTGACATTTCCCCCTTTTTGGCTTCTAGAGCCTTATTAACTCCTAAGGCTATGTCTGGAGACTGTTCATCAATTGCTGTAAGAACTGCACAGGTATCACAGTCAAAACCGAATTTGGCACGTGTATAGCCAATATCTCTTATGGTCTCTCTAACAATTTTGGGAATATCAACATAACAATTAGTTGTAATCTCACCTGCAACCAAAACAAGTCCTGTAGTGACTGTGGTTTCACAGGCAACTCTGGCATTTTCATCTTCCGATAATATTGCATCTAATATACTATCAGAAACCTGATCTGCAATTTTATCTGGATGGCCCTCAGTTACTGATTCTGAAGTAAATAGCTTTCTAACCATGGTTGTCAACTCCTTTTTGTTCCTTTAATTTTTTAAATAAGTCTAAATCTATAATTTTATTTATTATAATATCAGCAATTTCTGTTTTTGGTAATAAGTCACTTCTGGTGACACATCCAGTCCTATCAAATATGGCAACCTGATTGTTTTCAGATGAGAATCCGATTTTTGGGTTGGAAACGTCATTAGCAATTATTAAATCTGCATTCTTTTTTACTAATTTGTCCATTGCAAACTTTTCTAATTCCTCTGTTTCAGCCGCAAAGCCTACTAAAATTTTATCACCCTTATTTAAGCCAAGATCTGACAATATGTCAGGTGTCCTTTTAAGCTTGATGATTAGTTCATCCGATGTTTTTTTGATTTTATTTTCTTGTATATTAATGGGCATGTAGTCAGCAACAGCTGCTGCCATTATTATAATATCCTGCTCAGCATAATTATTTAAAACCTCTTTATACATTTCTTCAGCTGTTTCAACAACAATATGCTTGTCCAAATAATAATCAGGCTTTTCTATTGTGGAAATAACTGTTACATTAGCTCCTAGCTTTCTTGCAGCCCCTGCAAGGGCATACCCCATTTTTCCTGAGCTTCTGTTGCCTATATATCTGACCGGATCAATGGGCTCTCTGGTGCCACCTGCAGTCACCAGAACATTGCAGCCACATAGGGGTCCTTTAGGCTCAAGAATATTACATATTTCTTCAAATATTTTTACAGGGGCAGGCAGCCTGCCCTTTCCGCTAGTTCCACACGCCAAATAGCCCACATCAGGTTCCATAATGAAAATACCCATTTTTTTAAGCCTGCTAATATTACTTTGAACAGCTGCGTTCTGATACATGTTTATGTTCATTGCCGGGGCAAAAAAAATAGGACATGTGGCAGCCAAGAGCAAAGAGGATAATAAATCATCAGCAATTCCGTTAGCAAATTTACCAATAATATTTGCAGTTGCTGGAACTACTGCCAGCATATGAGCATTTTGAACTAGTTCAATATGTGGGATGTTTTCTTTAGTATCAAACATATGTATAGATGTGGGATTTCCAGTTAGAGCTGAAAAGGTTATGGGTGCTATAAATTTTTGAGCGGATTCAGTCATTATGACCCTAACATCTGCTCCGTTTTTTACCAATTGACTTACAAGGTCACATGTTTTATAGGCAGCTATTCCACCTGTAACGCCAACTAATATTTTTTTATCTATCAATTTCATTTGTAATTACCCTCTTTTTCCCTTATGGTTTCCATTTTCCAGGGGATAGGGGCGTTTATATGCTATCTCATATAATGCCAGGGTTACAGGTTTCCCCTTTAATAGCTGTCCATTTTCATCCTTGATAATTTCTCCCTCCGCAATTTTTCGAGCCCTTTTGGCTGTTTTTACTACTAAAGAATACTTATTGCTAATCTTTTGTAATAACAAATCTAAAGGGGGTTGATTCATATCATAAAACTCCTTTTATTCAAATTTAATTTTTCGTCTTTGAGGTCTGCATTTTTCAGCTATAATAATGGATTTAAGCTTTGCTATGGCTGCTTCTATCTTGTCATTTACAATGACATAGTCATATTCTGAAACATATGCTAATTCTGTATGGGCACTTTTTAAAC
>JAGXSK010000255.1 GCA_018333845.1 Clostridia bacterium
CATAAACTGCCAAAAATCACGGACCCAAACCTGCTGGTCAGCGGGGAAAAAATGGATGATGCTGGTGTATACAAAATTAGTAATGACATGGCCCTGGTTCAGACACTGGATTTTTTCACACCCATGGTTGATGACCCTTATTTGTTTGGTCAGATTGCAGCAGTCAACTCGTTAAATGATGTTTATGCAATGGGCGGCAGGCCGCTAACCGCCTTGAATATAGTATGCTTTCCTAATTGCCTGGACGTTGAAGTACTAGGTCTTATATTAGAAGGTGGATATTCAAAGATTCAGGAGGCTGGGGCTGTACTCCTGGGTGGTCATAGTGTAGAGGATAATGAACCCAAATATGGCCTTTCTGTTACTGGAATTATACATCCTGACCAGATTATAACAAATGGAGGTGCTCAGCCAGGCCAGACTATTGTTCTGACCAAACCCATTGGTACTGGTATCATAAGTACAGGGATTAAGGGTAAAGTGGCTGATGACAGGTCAATTGACGAGGCAGTTAATGTCATGACCTCTCTTAATGATAAGGCTTCAAAAGCAATGGTAGAATGTGGTGCTGCTGCCTGTACAGATATAACAGGCTTTGGACTTCTTGGCCACATGCTTGAAATGGCTGAGGCCAGTAATATTACTATAGAAATAGAATTATCCATGGTACCTATCCTTCATGGTACCCTTGAACTAGCAGGGATGGGCATAGTCCCAGCAGGTGCCAGAAGCAACTTGAAGTTTGTTGAAAACAAGGTGAAGTGGCAAAAGAATGTAGATGAAACATACAGGGATATTCTAGCTGATCCACAGACAGCCGGAGGACTATTAATAGCTATTGATAATAAAAGGGCAGATGAGCTCATTAATCTCCTGAAAGAATATGGTGTGAAAGGGTATATAATAGGAAGGACAGCCCAGTTTACGGGTAAAAATATTATTGTGGAGGGGAAATAATGGATAATTTCATTGATGCTAGAGGGTTAGCTTGTCCTGAACCAGTTATTTGCACAAAAAAGGCCCTGGAAAAGCTAGAAACAGGAACTATTACTACCATTGTGGACAATGATGTAGCCAAGGATAATATAATTAGACTTGCCAAAAGCTTTGATTACCCAGTGGAGGTGGAAAAAAAGGATGAAAACTATCACATAAAAATTAGAAAATCAGGCAGCTTGATCACAGACATGGATTCAAGCAAGAATATTGTCATGTTAATATCTTCACAATTCCTTGGAAGAGGCAATGATGAGTTAGGCAAAGTATTAACAAAGAGCTTCTTTTTTACCTTAACAGAAACCTACCCATTGCCCAAGACCATCGTGTTTATTAACAGCGGAATAATTCTCACCTGTCAAGGTTCCAATGTGTTAAAAGAAATTATTGACTTAGAAAAAAAAGGTGTGGAAATCCTATCCTGCGGCACGTGCCTGGACTATTACCAGTTAAAGGATAGGCTTTGTGTTGGAAGTATAACTAATATGTATACCATAGTGGAAAAGATGATAAACAATAAACTCATTAGCGTATAACAGGTGATTTAATGAAAAGTTTATTTGACAGTCTCAAGAGAAGACTCAAAGATGCAAAGGTAGACAAGCTAATAAGGAAGCTTCTGGCAATGGAAGATAAAATTCCTTCCGGGGTTATTAATAACTTGCAGGATTTTTCCCATGAAGAGATAACCCATGCTTTAAAAGAAGCTTATCCAAGCCTGGAGTCGTATCTGCAAAAGCAGCTCCTTGTTGTACTAGAAGATCAAGGCTACATGAAAATAATCTATGATAAATTAAATAATGGAAGTGAAAAAGAGATACTCTATTCCCTGGAACTATTAGCTTTATTAAAGCCATTTAAAGCCCTGGACCTTATTTTTAGAAGGTTGGCTGATAATCGCGAGTCCATCCGTTTTGAGGCTGCACATACTTTGATACTATACAAGAATAAAAAAGTGCTAGAGCTAGCAGTAAAAGAACTAAAGCAAAATAGTCCTTATTTGCCCGCAAGGCTGGCCCAAATACTAATGGGGTATGGTTCCCTTGCTGTATTAGAATTAATAAATAATCTTAACAACCCTGAAATAGATAACAGTATGATTGCAGACATACTAATATTAATGTCAGATGAGACAATAGACAAGAAAGTTGCTGAGTGTTTAGCTTCAACAGATGTAAAAACCAGGATAGGAGCTCTGATGTACTTTACCAAACAGAAGGATGCAAAAAACATGGAGATTTTTAGTAATGCTTTAATGGATTCGGATGCAGTTGTAAGAGCCCAGGCCATCAAGGGTCTTAAAGGTATAGGGGCAATGGAGGCAGCTAACATTGTACAAAAAGCACATAAATGTGATGTTAATGTTTTTGAACAAGCAGCAGCAACCGTGGAAGGAGGGCAGGCAAAATGAACCAATTAATAAACTACATTAGTGCTGTTAATGTTGGGGACTTGGTTGTAAAGCTTGTATTATCTCTCTTGGTAATTATAGCTGCATATTTTTTAATAAGATTTAGCAGGAAACTTTTAGACAGGGCTATCAGCTATCAGGAACAAGAAAGCAGCTTAATCAACCCTCAGTTAATGCAAATAATATGCACAACATTAAAGGCTGTAGTGTTTTACGGTGGTCTTTTTATAGCTTTTCTCGTAATCCTGGAAATCTTTGAAGTCAGCATTTTTAAATCTGAAGATTTGAAAGGATTTGGTTTTCAATTAATAAGGGTTATTGCTATTTTCATAGGTGCTAGACTGGTTATTCAATTTCAAAGGTCCTTTATTACCCATTGGATTTCCAAATCCCAGGAAGGTAGTGATAAAACCTTTTCTCCTAGAATGAAAACTCTAGGAACACTTGTTAACAGCATATTAACCTATGGGATTTTCTTTATTGCTGGTCTTATGATACTGGAAACCTTTAATATTAATACCACAGCTATCCTGGCAAGTGTTGGTGTGCTGGGTCTGGCCTTGGGCTTTGGCGCACAAAACCTGGTTAAAGATGTCATTTCTGGTTTTTTTATTATCTTTGAAGATCAGTTCCGTGTAGGTGAGTTTGTGGAAGCTGGTGGTGCTACTGGAGTTGTTGAGGAGATAGGCCTCAGGGCAACAAAAATAAAAAGATGGACGGGCCATTTAGAAATAATCCCCAATGGTTCAATAGCAAGGATTGTAAATTACAACAGAAGCAATATGCTGGCAGTATGTGTGGTTGGTATTTCCTATGAAATGGATATAGATAAAGCACAGGAAGTCCTTCGCAGTATTTCAGAAAAGGCCTATCAAGAAATTGAAGCCATAGTTGAGGTTCCAGTTGTGCAGGGAGTTATTGAGCTTGCTGATTCAAGTATAAAGATAAGGGTAATTGCCAGTACAATACCGGGAGAGCAGTGGGCAGTTGAAAGGGCTTTACTAGCAAGGTTTAAGAAAGGCCTGGATGAGGCAGGCATAGAAATACCCTATCCACGTAGAGTCATTTACTGGAGGGGGGAAAATAACTAATGAGCAAATACAAGCTATATCCCTTTCAAATTGGAGATGTTGTAAAGATGAAAAAAACTCATCCATGCGGAAGTGATAGGTGGGAGGTACTTAGAACTGGAGCAGATTTTAGAATTAAATGCCTGGGATGCACAAGAAGTGTTATGCTTCCAAGGCCAAAATTTGAGAAGTCAGTAAAGGAAATATTGGCAAGCCCAAATTCCCAGAAACTTGGAAAATAGTGCTAGCGGTGGCATTCATGAAATAAAAGATCTAAATTAATTAATATGAAAACCTGCCTGATGCAGGTTTTCATATTTTCAAAGGTTTTTAGTATTAAATATGTAAAAATATCAAGTTATAATAAGACCTATATCTTTAAATTATATATGTATCAAAAAAAGGAATAAACCATGGTACAAGGTAATTTTAGTTGGTGCAAGGATTTTTATGACTTTTGTAGAATAGCTACAATATTAGTATATTTTGAAAATAGGTAAAATACTATCCGTTCTATGGCATATTTTGTTTACATTAAGTTACTAACAGATTTAGGCATGTAATACCCTAGGCTAATTAGACGCATTTTTTAGAATATTGGAGTAATCCAAGATGAAGCAGAAAGATGGGGTGCAGTAATAATGAAAATTGCAGTTTCTGGTAAAGGTGGAGTTGGAAAAACTACAATATCTGCTAGCTTAATAAGTTTTTTTCTGAGCAAGGGGTATAAAGTCTTTGCTGTTGATGCTGATCCTGATGTTAGTTTAGGCACAGTTTTGGGTATAGATGATGATTCAGTAGAAGGCATAAAACCCATTGTTGAAATGCGTGAAGTTATATCCAAAAAAAGTGGTGGCGGCGGAGCATATTTTCCATTAGATCCCCAGGTAGAGGATCTAATGGAAGAGTATGTAATCCAAAAGGATAACCTTTTCTTTCTTAAAATGGGTGCAGTAAAGCAAGGTGGTTCAGCCTGTTACTGTAGAGAAAATACAGTCTTAAATGCCCTGGTTAACTCATTACTTGTCAAACAAAAAGAAATTGTGCTTTTAGATATGGGAGCAGGCATAGAACATTTAACTCGAGGAACATCTGGTGGAGTAGATTTAATGATAATTCTCACAGAAGCCAGTAAGGTTAGTGTTAACACTGCACTTACTGTTAAAAAGCTTGCCCAGGAGCTTGGTGTAAAAAATATCAACTTTATTGGCAACAAAATTAGAACAGAAAAAGAAAAGGAATTTTTAAAAAACACCTTACCGCCAGATGAAATATTAGGCTTTATTGAGTATAACGAAGAAGTATTAGAGCGTGCAATGGGAGTCCATCCCCTTGAAAAAAGCAGTGCAGCCATTATTGACATTAAAGCTATTGGAGAAGAGATCCTGGCCAGAAACAGCTGATTTATCAATTTTTATTATAAATTATCAGGGAGGTATAAGTATGCCAAGATTTAGGGATTTATGTCACAATTGTAGGCCTTCTGATGCTCCAAGGGT
>JAGXSK010000256.1 GCA_018333845.1 Clostridia bacterium
ACAGGACGCTCCTTAACATCAAGAACCTCACCGGTTTTTTCATCAAACTTTAAGTTTTTCACATACTTAGCTGCACCATAAGACGTGGCCTTAGTATATTTTTGAGGATTAGCAGTAAGATCATGAGCCTTTTTTAAAACCTCCTCGCGTTCTGCCTTAGCCTTTAGGGCATACTTCCTACCCCAAAAAACAACCTGTTTCTCATAAACAGTTTTTTTCACTACTTTCCCGCGTGGCAGAGGAGTAAAGATAAATATAATAAATCTTGAAACCCTTCTTGACAAGGATATGAAATAGCTATAGAATTTAATTATTAGCCTAGGTTAACATTATTCCTGCTATTACCTATAATAATTGGAGTGGTAAAGTGAATAATAATGAATCAATGGAAATGTATCTAGAAACAGTTTACATATTGGAAAACAGTCACGGTCATGCCCATGGGGTGGATATAGCGAAACGCCTAGATGTGTCAAAACCGAGTGTAACTAAAGCAATAAAATATCTTAAAGCTCAAGGATTTGTGAATAAACAAAAGTATGGAACAATTACACTAACAGAAAAAGGCAGAGAAATTTCTGAGGAAATATATAATAACCATAAATTAATAGCACGATTTCTTGAACACTCTCTTAAATTATCAACTGAGGAAGCTGGTAAGAATGCATGTAAAATAGAGCATGTATTGAGTGATGAGATGTTGAAAGCCATTAAAAACTATTTTAAAGAAGGATAAATGATTTGTAGAAAATGAGTAATTTGGAGGTTTTAATTTGGATAATACAATTAGTGTATTAGGAACCAATACAATTATAGAAAAATATGGCAGAGAAGCAACAAATTTGGCAAAGGCAAAGATTAATAAAGACTACATTATTAAAGACGTTAAGATCAATGATGAGGAACTTAAAAATTTTTTATTCACATTAGGATGTTACGAGGGAGAAACAGTTACAGTGCTATCAATACTTGGTGAAAGCTATGTTATTTCTGTAAAAGATGCAAGATACAGTATTGATAAGGATTTAGCTGAAGCTATCATTATCTAACTATATTTTGACTTTAAAGTTAACCAGGGTTAACTATTGCATATGATTTGGCTAGATAATTTTATAAATTTGTGGAGTTATCATACATAAAAAGTTAGCTAAAGCTAACAAATTAATGAATGTGGGGGGTATTATGTTTTATGAGGGTAGCACTTACAGGAAATCCTAATAGTGGGAAAACGACGTTGTTCAATGCAATAACAGGTAAGGTTGAACGTGTCGGCAACTGGGCAGGCGTAACCATTGAAAAAAGGGAAGGAGAGATTAAGAAAAACCTTAATAAGTCAAATGAAGATATTATAGTAGTAGACCTTCCTGGAGCATATTCCATGTCACCTTTTACTTCAGAGGAAAACATTACAAGTGCTTTCGTGAAAAATGAGAATCCAGATGTTATTATTAATGTTGTTGATGCAACAAATTTAAGCAGAAGTTTATTCTTTACAACTCAGCTTCTTGAACTTGGCATACCGGTTGTAGTTGCTTTAAACAAGAGTGACTTAAATAAGAAAAAAGGAACAGTGATAAATGTAGCGGAATTATCCAAAAGATTAGGATGCCCTGTTGTAGAAACTGTGTCGACTAGTGGAAGCAACAATGGTTTAGAAAAACTGATTTCTGCTGTGGTAGAAGTAAAAGGCAAGCCTCAAACAGCACCATTTGATGGTACAGGGGTTAATAAGGCTGATAAAAGTGCAGTTGAAGCTTCTGATAAAAAACGATTTGAGTTTGTAAAAAGTATTGTATCAGAAGTTGAGGATAGAAAAGTAAGCAGCAGTCACCAAACAACGCAAGATGCAGTTGATAGGGTTTTAGCTCATAAATGGCTTGGAATTCCAATCTTCGCATTAGTTATGTGGGCAGTATTTTCCATTTCACTAACTTATGTAGGACCACTCTTGGCTGATACCTTTGTTGGTTGGATAGATGGATTCTATGGTTGGGTTGAAGGATTGATTGGTGAAGGGGTATCACCTGTGCTTAGTGCCATTCTTTTAGATGGTATTATAGGTGGGGTTGGAGCAGTTATAGGTTTTTTACCACTTATCATGGTATTATTTTTCTTGCTAGCATTGCTTGAAGATTGCGGATATATGGCACGTGTTGCTGTTGTTATGGATCGGTTCTTCAAGCGACTTGGATTATCCGGCAAATCTATCATTCCTATAATTACCGGTACAGGATGCGGTATTCCGGGAGTCATGGCAACAAGAACAATTAAGAATGAAAGACAAAGAAGAACCACTGCCATGCTAACCCCTTTTATTCCATGCGGAGCAAAATTACCTGTAATCGCTCTATTTGCAGGCGTGTTTTTTAATGATGCGGCATGGGTAGGAACATCAATGTATTTCTTGGCGATTGCTATCATTATTGCAGGCGCTTTAATCGTAGAAAGAATTACCGGTGAAACAAATGCAAGGTCATTCTTCATTATGGAACTACCGGAATATAAATTCCCAAGCATTAAAAGAGCTACAATTGCCATGCTTTATAGAGCCAAAGCATTTATTATTAAAGCAGGGACTATTATACTGGTTTGCAATGCAGCTGTACATCTTATGCAAACATTTAACTGGCAATTCCAAGTGGTTGCTGAAGGTGCCGAAGGCACTAGCATTCTAGCGAGTATCGCATCACCATTTGCTATTTTACTAGTACCTTTAGGATTTGGCGCATGGCAATTAGCAGCAGCAGCAATTACAGGTTTCATTGCAAAAGAGAATGTAGTTGGAACATTGGCTGTAGTATACGGCATTACAAACTTTATAGATACAGAGGAACTGGCTCTTGTTTCAGGCACCTCAGATGTTGCTCAAATCATGGGATTAACATCAGTGGCCGCATTGGCTTACTTAATGTTTAATTTATTTACACCACCATGCTTTGCCGCTATTGGTGCCATGAACTCCGAGATGGAGAACAAAAAGTGGTTGTGGGGTGGTATTGCATTTCAGTTTGGTATGGGCTATATAGTTGCATTTATTACCTATCAGGCAGGAACATTATTAACAACAGGTGCTTTAGGAAGTGGCTTCTTACCAGGTCTAATTTTTGTAAGTGCACTTATTGGCTATGTTGTTTATCTTATAAGAAAAGGCAATCAAAAAATGGCTGAAAAGCTATCATTAAGTGTTTAGGAGAAGACTATGAATGACATAATTGTGTCGATTATTATTATAACAATCCTAACTGCTGCAATTGCTAAAATTGTTATTGAAAAACGAAAAGGGGCCAAATGTGTGGGTTGTTCTTGCAGCCATACAGATGACAGCAGTTGCGGTTGTAATGGTTCGAAGCAGTAGTTTAATAAAAGACCCTACACACAAAATGTGATAGGGTCTTTAGATTTTTAAAATTTTTATTTACATTAAAAAAATGGAAAAAAATTTTAATAGAGCTCGATTTTGATGCCCAACTCTTTTACTATTTCAATGTACATAAACAGAATTGGTTGCTTGATCAGATAATGAAGGCAGTTACCCATTTAGGGGAGCAGCTTTTACCGTTACTTTTACCATAGTGTTAATTAATAAAAAATATTTGTAGGTTTCTTTAAGGTTTGAAAAAAGGCATTGTAACTCCAACTATAAAGCTAAGTGACATCCAATAAACTATGCTCACTGAAAAGCTTACTAATACTAGTAATGCGCTAATGAGAGTTATTTTAATAAA
>JAGXSK010000257.1 GCA_018333845.1 Clostridia bacterium
GGACAGGGGGTAATAAAAAAGGTCCCCACTTCTTCAGGAGCATATCCTCTGGAAAGAGCATTCCTTTTTGCATACATGGCCGCCATATTCATGGGAGAGTCTATGGGGATAATATGCTCTAAGAGCAGCGGAAAACGAACCTGAATAAGACCAACTACAGCTGGACAGGCCTGAGATATGAGGGGCTTTAGGTTTTGATTTTCTTGCAAGTAATTATTTATCCCCCTGGTTACTACCTCTGCTGCCAGTGCTACTTCAAAAACATCATCAAAACCAATCATTAACAAGGCTTCCAAAACTTCATCAAGGGTATGTTTAGAGTCGAATTGTCCGTAAAAAGAAGGCGCTGGAAGGGCAATTTTATGTTTAAAATCTTTTAATTTATCTAGAAAATCTTCAACTGCAATTTTGGCATGGTTAGGACAGGTTCGTATGCATTCACCACAGTCAACACAAAGCTCCTCAATAATTCGAGCTTTACCATCTCGTACCCTTATAGCTTCGGTAGGGCATCTTTTTATGCAGTTTGTGCATCCCTTACATTGTTCTTTGTCTAACCTCACAGAATGAAAATACTGTTTCAAGGCTGTTTACCTCCATTAAACTATCAAAGCGAAATCAGTTTATCCCCGTTAGATGTATAAGTTCAGCGTCTAAATTATTCATTGTTGGCTGGCGTTGATTACCACCCTCACCGTTGTTCCTTTGCCTATCTCAGACTTGATCTCAATAAAATCGGTGCATCTTTTAATGTTAGGCAGCCCCATACCTGCACCAAAACCCATTTCTCTGATGTTAGGAGGTGCCGTTGAGTAACCCTCCTGCATGGCTAAATCAATGTCAGGAATGCCTGGACCCTTATCCTGGGCAGTTAACTCAATAGCTGCAGGCCCAAGGTTAACCCTAAGTATTCCCCCGTTACCATGTATTACCATATTCATTTCCATTTCATAAGCAGCAATGGAAGCCCTTCTTATCTCCAATGGTTGATATCCTACCAATTGTAAAAGCTTTTTAATCTGACTTGAAGCCTGGCCAGCAGCAGCAAAATCCAGGGAAGCTACTGTGAATTCCTGCTCAAATTTACTCATCTTCAAACCTACTCTACAGTTTTGTTATGCATAATGCATTTCTACCTGTTACCCTCACAACCTTTTAGACCATTAAGATAGAGAATACCGCAGCTGTCATAAAGCATATAATTTGTAGCCATTAGAGGTATATTCTTTTGCCTGGCAAAATCTATGACTTCCTTTGTCGGCCTTTTACCCCTTACAAAAACAATTGCTGCAGCATCAATCATTTCTGCTGTATTAATAACCTGAATATTAGTTAATCCTGTTAAAAGCAGTACATTTGGAGGTGTAAAGGCTAACACGTCACTTAACAAATCACACCCAAAGGCACAAGACACCGACTTTTCTAATAGTTCATTGCCCCATAGAACCTCTGCCTCTAAAAGCTTTTTCACTTCTTTGAGATTCATTTTACTCCTCCAAACGGTTACCAGAAAAGGCATTTTAATAATTATAATAATTTATGATTGTTTATAACTATTATTAAAAGTTATAATGTATATTTTATTCTATATGCTATAGGAATTAACCTCCTCTTTTGGCTTTTTAAAGATTGTTTTTACTATAAATAAAATTATTTTACTAATCACGAATTTTCCATCAACTTTTAATGTTATATAACATCCTGCACTTTAATGCATATTTTGGAATAGTATCTAACCTTTGTGAGATTTTTTTGTCTGTCGGCTGGTGTAAAACCATCAGTAAGTATGCCGGTAAAGGATTTGATGGCCTTTTAATAAGTAATAAAATTGGGGCATCTTAAAAACCAACCAGAGGAACCGTCCCCCTGGTTTTTTATAGTTCTTGGGCCCAGCGAGCAGTTTCCAGGGCCTGTTCTCTTTTTTCATCTATAATCTGCAGGTATTCAGGCAGGTTGGCTTCCCTGGTTTCTAAAGCTGTTCTTACAGTGCCCCATAGTTGGTCTTCCGTTATAGTCTCAGCCCTTCCTGCCAGGGGCTGATATGCCTGCTTCATGAAACTGTCCACCTTTGGATCGTAGGAGATGCCAACAATGGGCACTCCCATAACAGCAGCCATTATCAGGGAGTGAAGCCTCATTCCAATCATCATGTGCAGGCTGCCCAGAATGCCAAGCATTTCTTCCACATTGACCTGGTTTTTCATGAGGATAGCCTTTTTCCCATGGCTCATAAGTTTAATGGTATCTCGTCCTGGAGCTATATCACCGGGAAAATGAAAGGGTATAAACATAACCCTGTATCCCATTTCTATCAAATTATCACAGGTTTTTGCAACTGCCCTTTTATAGTTGCCTGGATTCTGCCATTCCCTTAGAGAAACACCCACAATTGGCTCTCCCTCCGGGGAGATGCCCATTTCCGTAAGCATTTTTTCTCCAGGCCGGGTGTTTACTTTTCGTCTATCTATACCAAGGACAGCATCTACAGTTTCTCTTATTTCAGGCCTGTCAATTCCCAGCTGGTCTAGAAGCTTCTTGGAAGCCCCGTCACGTACAGTAATCAAGTCAGCCTTATTTGCCAGCCATTTCATGAGTCCCTTGCCCTGGGAAGTGTTAATAGGCCCTATTCCCTGGGCATAAAACATAACCTTTTTACCTAAAAGCTTTGCCAAAAGGACTACTCCTAGATAGTAGATAAGACTTCTAGGACCAGTTACATCCTGAAGCAGACTGCCGCCGCCACTGATAAGCTGATCACATTTTTTTAATGATTTAATCAAGGTAAAAAGCTTCCACCTATCAACTGACTCCACACCATATTGTTTATGGGTATACTCTGGATTGTTGGAAAAAACAATAGGTTTCACATTGCCCACAGACTCAAAAGCCTGGAGCATACTGTAGAGAATAGCCTCGTCTCCTATATTTTGAAAGCCATAATAACCAGATATCGCAATTTTTTTACTCATTAAGAAGCCTGCCTTCCAGGTGTTTATATAGTCTCCACAATAGTATGAACATAACTCCTATGACAATACCCAGCCATAATCCATTAAGGGTCCTGATCATGGACACCACTAAAGGTGTATGAATATGGGCAAAGGTATTGACCATGGAAATCTGGCCAATTGCCCCCAATAACAGCAGGGGCAGATAACGATGCTGGTAGCCTAGATAAAAAAGCAGCAGCATCAAGGGATGTCCAATTAAAAACTCCTTTGTGCGCGGACGAGCTATTAATAGATTATCTAAAAAAGTTCTCACCTTAAGCTCCAGAGAGGATACAACTGCTGCCTCATTGCCCGTTCTTGTTACATAGATTAGTCCGGCAACCAGGAAAAGCCCTATTAGTATTAGATGTCTGTTTGTAACAACTGCATCCAGCAGACCCTTGATTCTACTGGGCAGCCTATCTCTATCCCGCCAAAAATAAAAGGCGAATATCAAAATTAGGATTGGTAAAAGATGAGCTACCTTTACCCCTACAAACTGATCCAGCTTGAGCATGAAGTTTAAATGAGCAAATAACCCTACCATTATTAATGCACCCATGAGGCTGATTAAAGAAGCATGAATAAGCTTGATTATAGCCTTCCCCGGGGAGATGCTGGATTTATCATTTAAAACTAAAATTAAAGCAAGTGATGGAAATATTACTACCGAACCCAAGGCCATGGCCTTTATGGCCATATTTAACAAGGGGTCTATCATAAAGGCTCCTGCCCAGATTATAAGGCCTGTTCCACCCAATAAATAACCAAGTCTTAAAAAATCAAGTTTCCTTAGGAGCAGCATTCCCCCAGCGAGAACACCCAGTCCGCTTACAAAGGTCAAAAGTATGCCGCCTTCTGCTGATGTAACATGCATGTTGAAAGGTTGAGCTTTACCTATGCTAAAGCCTTCCCTTTCTATTGCAGGTATTAATCCCAGAAAACCATTTCCTCCGCCAAGATAGTAAACATTTGTTTCCATCCAGTCTGAGCTATCCATTGGGAAGATAAGCCTTGCTAAAAGAACTCGTACATTTCTATCAGTTATTGATAGGGTAAATCTGTCCACAGCCCTCTGAGGAGTCATATTAACCATTTCGTTCAGCCCTATTGCATGGAACCTGACAACATTGGTTGGTTCGTCTAAACCAACTTGCCTGGCACCCTGCTGATTAAAGATAAAGGTTTCAATGAAGGCAAAGTTAGCGTCAAGGCTTTCAATTCCCTCATTAATAATATGCAGATAATCGGGAAAACCAGGAATTAAAAAATCATTAAATAAAACTGCCGTAATATTTTCCTTAAAAGGCACTAAAGATTCAAATACTCCCCTTATTGCTTCAGGTGAGCTCTGGGGCCAGTTGCGTATTTGCACCAGAAGGTTATAGCCTTCTGAAACAGCCATTTCCATAAAGCTCTGGTCAAAGCCCAGGCCTATGGTACTAAGTTCTGCCCTGGTAATAGGGACCCCAACAAACTGAATGCTGCCTGCAGTTTCTGGTACGTGAACACCAAAAACCTTTAGGGATAAATTTTTCTTTAATTGTTCATGAATCTTTTTATCATTTGTAATAATATAGTTGTAACCAGGTTTGATACTGTAAACATTGCTCTCCAGCTCTGCTCTATAACTGTCATCTAAAAGAAGCTGACTGCCCGATAGAACCCAAGCCTTATGGGGCTCTAAATCACTAATTATCTGTTCCTTTAAAAGGATACCAGATACGCCTGTTTGTTTGAATTTCCTTAATACATCCCGCTCTGAATATTGACTATATCTAGCAAGCCTTTCAACCTCCTGGCTTTCAATACTCACCTCTACATGCCTGTTGGCCTGCTCCAGGCTCATTCTCTGTTTAGCAAGATAGCCAGATGCCAGCAGCGCCATAATTAGGATAAATATCAAAAGATAGTTTATATAATTAGCTGACTTAGTGTTAAATGTCAATTGTATTATGCCTCCCTTTAAATTGGCTGGGGAATTACAAATGCTTTATCCTGGGCCTATTACCTCCGCACTATTATATATTATTTTTCTTCTATATAAAAGTGGTAAGTTAGAGCAATCTGGCGGCTGAACCGGCAGAGATCTTTTTAATGTACATCAGGTCGTCTGCTCTTTTTAGAGTATCGTTTAATTTGTGCTCCGGACCATTGCAGGTTGCTATACCTATAGAAAGGCTTAAAGGCAGCCCCTGGTTGTTAAGGTTATAGTGCACCAACGCGCTTTTAATTCGCTTGATTATCTCCTCACCACTTTTTTCATCGGTACATGGCAGGATTACCGCAAATTCGTCTCCCCCTACCCTTGCAAGAACATCAATTTCTCGTAAATTCTCCTTGAGCAGTCTGGCACAGTTTATTAAGGCTTGATCCCCTGCCTGATGGCCCATTGTATCATTGAGAATCTTAAGATTATCCATATCCAGGTAAATAATTGAAATGGGATAGTCCCTCCCTTTTTCCAGCCGAAGCATTTCATTATCAAAATAGGCACGATTATATAATCCCGTGAGATAGTCATGGAGGCTTAAAAATCTTAGCTCCTCTTCAGTCTTTTTTCTCCTTAATGCACTTACTAATATTTTACCAACAATTTTCAGAAGGGTTATATGCTCTACAGGCCAGCATTTGTAATCCCTAACAGAATCAAAACCCATAAAACCCATGAGATAATTTTTAAAAGCCAGGGGCACCACAAATACTGATTTTATTTCCTGAGCTTTTAGGATTTCTTGCTCAGTCGAGGCTTCTGCCGGCATCTTATCTACATCTGGTATATAAATATTTCTCATGGAATTAAGTTCTCCCATCCACCAGGGAATAGAATCTACAGGTATGTTTTGCAGATTATGGATTTGGGGTTCTATGCCCCCAGCACACCATTCATGGGTATTATCAACCGTCTTCTTGTCCTCTGAAACTAAAAAAATATATGTGCGATCAGTATTAGAAAACTCCCCAATGGCTTTTAATGTATAGTTGATTTCCTCAGATATTTCCTCTACTGAAATATCAATGAATTTCCTGGCAATACTGGCAGTTAATTTTTCAAACTCAATTATTTTTGTTAGTGAATCCCTGGTTTTGGCAAGCTCCCTCTCCAGGTCTATACATTTGCTCTGTTTTTCCCCTATTGCCTTTAATATATTTGCCAGGTAGGTAATTAAAGAAAACGCCGATTCATTTATGGAGCACTCCTGATGCTTAACAAGCTGAAGCAATCCAATCCTTCGCCCCAGGCTGTTTATAGATATGTCCAATACTCTTTCATCCACATCTACTATGCGTCCCTTGACAAAACCGTCTGCCAATATAGAACCATCCTGGTCAATTACCCTGCACTCTAGTTTTGCAGTATGATAAATACCATCAACTATTCCCTGCAGGTCACTCATACTAACCAAATCTGAAAGTTTATGCACCATAAATATCACCCCCGGCTTTTTAAAACAAATGAATTTTTATTAAGAGCTCAAATTAAAAAGACAGCTTCCAACTCAAAGCTGCCCACCTGCACATAAATCTAGCCCTATCTCCAAGAATGCTCTGGACAAAACTTATTGCTAAAGCTTATTTCGACAATTGCTTTTAATTTACCTTTTTATTTCCAGGACTATTTTTGTCGTATTTTGTCTAGGAGCATACAAAAAAAAAAGCAGACGGCAAACTATGCACCTCTGCTTTTTTACAATACACTTTTTATAATCCACTATGATTTTTTAACCAAATATACCAAAACCATTAAGCAATACAATGAGAATCACCATTGGTGCTACTACACCAGCCATGATTTTAAATGCTGGCAGCCAAACAAAATCCAGTTGACCGTTATTGGTAATCTCTTTAAAGGCATTTTGGGTTTTCCATACCCATACTGTAAACAAGCAGATTAACATACCGCCCACTGGCAGCAGTATCTTGGCTGAGAACTGATCATAAAAATCAAACAAGCTAAGTCCTGCCTCTGCACCTGGAAATGGCAGGAGTATATGATCCCATGGTCCCATGGATAATGATGCAGTCACACCTACCAAGAAGATGATAAAACCAACTACAATGGCAGTGAAGCTGCGGGCAACATTATACTGGTCTTTAATAAATGCAACTACAACCTCCAGAATTGATATGGCAGAGGTTAGGGCTGCAATGGCTAATAATATAAAGAAGATGGTTCCGAAAAATATTCCCAGGGGAAGGGTATCAAAAACAGCAGGCAGCACCATGAATACCAGACCTGGACCCTGTTCTGGCTCCAAGCCCACAGCAAATAATGCCGGAAAGATTGCAAAGCCTGCCAGGACAGCAATACCAGTATCAAGGCCAATTACAGTAGCTGCTGAGGAAGGCATATTTTCTTTCTTCTCCAGGTAACTACCATAAGTAATCATTGTACCCATACCCAGACTTAAGGAAAAAAATGCTTGCCCTAATGCTGCCAGAACAGCAGAACCTGTAATTTGTGAAAAGTCCGGTTTTAAAATAAAGCTTACTCCTGCCAGGCCGCCTTCTAATGTCAGCCCGCGAAGCACCAGAATAAATAGTATAACAAAAATAGCCGGCATTAATATTTTACTCCACTTTTCAATACCACCCTTAATACCGGCAACGACAATACCTACTGTCAGTATCATGAAGATAGCCTGCCAGATAATTGGTTGGGTTGGATTGGTAATAAAACCAACAAATATTTCCGGAAGTTGATCTGATGGAACTCCTGAAAGTGACCCTGTTACAGTCATCCAGACGTAGGCCATTGTCCAACCGGCAACTACTCCGTAAAATGATAAAATTAAGAATGCGGCCAGGACGCCAAAGGCACCGGTAATCCACCATGGTGTTCCTGGAGCCAATTTTCTAAATGAACCAATAGCATTTAATTGTCCCGCCCTGCCAATGGCAAATTCACTAAGCATAACAGTGAAGCCAATTAAAAAGACTGCAATAAGATAAATAACTATAAAGGCCCCTCCACCGTTATCACCTGCAAGATAGGGAAATCTCCATATATTTCCCAGGCCAATTGCGGAACCAGCTGCAGCCATGACAAAACCAAATCTAGACCCCCAGTGTTCCCTTTCAACTCCTATACTTTTGTTCTCCACATTTTTACCTCCTGTTACAATATTAGCACATGTGTTTCTTTGGTTATCGTGTGCTCATTATATTATAGTTAAGGCCTTGTCTGTTTAGCAAGGGTTAATTTTGACATATTTTAATTTATAACTTTTACCGTCGGATAAATAGCTTTCCATTTCTCACTTCATATACAAGTCCTTCCAGTTCTATAACTCCATTAATTGGCCTTTTAGTTCTTCTGTCAATTATCTGGTAGGTTTTAGCTTCATAACCACCAAAATCCTTATCTGAAAGGATACCTCCAATTATCCATGAGGACGTCTGTCTGGAATTGTCAATCTGCTTCATAGCACCTGTAAGGTTTACTTCTAGATTAAACTGGCTTTTTTTTGCTCCATAAACACTTAAAGCAGGGGAACTATAGACCACAACCTCCCATATGCCAGGCTCCGGGGACAATACACGTGCCGATGTATTTTCTTTTATTAATGAACCAGGTGGCCCCAGACCCACATATTCTGTCATGAAGTACTCGTTGCCATTGGGGTCAATTATATGGGCCCGCACCCTGCCCAGGGGCTGTGTTTCAGCCATTGCCACCTTTAGCTTTACAAAGAGGCTTTCTGCCCCTGGCTGCACCTGGAAAAAATATCGTGAATACTGGGCTGCAGGCAATTCTCCTGATAAATGAATCCCATGCTGATTCTTTTCATCCAAAATGTGGGGCCTTATGACAGTTACCAGTGCTGTCAAATCATATCCATAGGTATTTGCTATATCACCCCTAAGGAAACCCGAATAAAGGCCTGGTTCTTCAGGTATGTTATAGCTTACCCTGATTGTTCTGCGTCCTGCTGGAGCTATCCTGGTTTTTGATAGCTCAGGTGTCAGCCAATCCACTGTAGAATCCCAGCTAACAGCCACCGGCTCATTAGCAAGACTGTTTATTCTAAAGTTAATTTCTCCCGGAATAAAATCCCTGGCATACAAACCCTCTCCAAAAGCCAGTCTTTTATTGTAGGTCTTGGGTATTAGGGGTTTAACCTTATCTACAAGAAAAAGCTTCCTCCAGGCCTCCACAACGTCTATAACACCAGAGCCAACTTCTGCAGGACCAAAGTTGTCCAAAGGTCTTGCCCCAAGAGAAATAGCTCTTCTAATATCCTGTGAGTTTGGAGATTTACCCAATCTGTGCAGAGAATCCCTAAGGAGTGCAACTGCACCAGCTACGTGGGGGGCAGCCATGCTTGTCCCCTCTGCCAGGGAATACTTTTCTACAGCCCACATGGGTGCAGTGGAAACAGCACTCCCAGGTGCCACTACATCTGGAATCATAAGTCCATCATTCCTTGGGCCAATGGAACTAAAATACCACAGGCTGTCATGCTCTACCTCAAAACCATAGTCCTGCTTCCACATGGCCGGGGAAATAAAGGCTCCAACAGATATGGCTTCTTTTGCATTGCCTGGGGTGGCTAAAGAAGCCAGACCCGGTCCCCTGTTCCCGGTTGCTACTGTAAATACAATGTTTTGCTCTCTGCTCAGCTTGGCAATAAGCTCTGTCAGGGAGTTGTTTCCTGCAGTTTCATCAAGATAATAGCCAAGGCTTAAATTGATTATCTGGGCACCATTATTGGCTGCATAGTTTATAGCCTCCTTTAGGAGCTCCCAGTTCGTCTCTCCCATGGTATCCAAGGCTTTCAGCACCATGATCTCACTCCCGGGGGCTACCCCCTTGATCCTTCCATTGCCGGCGGCTATACCGGCAACATGGGTTCCATGCCCGTTAAAATCAACACCAAACCTGACCCAATCACCCTTTGGAGAAATACCACCTACAACCACATTAAAATGCCTTTGTGCATCAGCTGATTTAATAGTAAAATACTGTCTATTTTCCTTAAATAACTTGTAGCCCACCTGCCCATGAATTTCTCCCGTTCCTGCCAGGTCAATAAATACCGTATCATATTTTCCTGGAATATCTGGGTCAGAAAGAATTGCTAGAAACCTGTCATCAAACTTTCCATTGAAATTTAAATCTCTGAGTACATTTCTTTCTTGGATAAATCCATATCTATACTCTCCACTTTTTGAAGGAACATCTTTAATTGAATAGCTTGCTCCTTCAATAGTATAGCTGCGATTTCCTGCTGCTTTTATGATACCAGATGTATTTATCTTCATTTCATCTGTAAAATCAACCCAGTCAACTATCTTGCCAGTTCCCCTGGTAGTCTCTTTAAGATCGGGATGTCCAGGATCAACACCTGTGTCTATTATTGCAATAACTTGTCCCTGGCCTTGTGCTCCTATGGGAAGAACATCTTTTACATTCATTTCGTTAATAGTGACTTCCAGGCTTTTTCCTGGATTAGCCCCTGTATAATTAACACTGGAAAAATTCAAAGCCCTTTGCTGGGGTAGAGCTAACTGTGGCAAGCCATAAGTTGGAACATGGGACAAGGAAGCAGCAGATAAACCCCTTAGCCCCTCTACCTGTTCAATATAGCTTACCAGCCCCCGGGAATTGACTATGAAGCGAATTTCCCCTGGTAATTCACGGGCCAACTCTAGCAGGCTTATTTGTTTTTTACCCCTGTAGACCTTTAGTGATCCACTGTAGTTAAAAAAGTGGTCCTCTCCAGCAATTTCAATTCGCATTCGGCTGCCAACAGCATCTATCCCCTTAAGCAGCCCGGCAAACTCAAGGGCGTCGCCCCTGGCTTCAAGCATTCGGACAATGAAAGCAGCTGCCTGCCCCCTGGTTGTAAGCTCGGCAGGTCTAAAGGTTCCATCTGGATAGCCACTTACAAGATTGAGAGTTAAGGCCTTTGCCACAGCATCTCTTACCCAGCCAGGAATTTCATTTTCATCATTAAATCCTAGATCAGCCGGAGTCTTCAGGGTGTTAGAAACTTTTAAGGTTCTTACAAGCATTGCTGTTAACTCATCTCTTCTAATTGGCCTTTCAGGTCTAAAGGTTCCGTCTTCATAACCATTGATTATACCAAGCTCGTAGGCAAGCTCAACATACCCCTTTGCCCAATAAGCAGGTTGAATATCTTTAAAAGCTGAGGGAACATTATATAAGCTGTAAGCCTCCTCGTCCAGATTAAGACTGCTGATTATGATTTTGCTGAATTCCGCCCTGGTAATACTGTGATTGGGCCTGAAGCTCCCGTCATGATAGCCACCAATAATTCCCTTGGCAGATAACAAATCAATTTCCTGGACTGCCCAGTGGTTACGGGTATCAGAATATGCAAGGGCATAGCTGGGAAAACTTAATATGACTAATACTAAAACTATAATAATATGTAGTTTTTTTATGGAATTAGTAAATTGTTGCATGCAGACACCTGTTCAATAGTATTGTATTACCGTGCTATTCCTCCATATAACAAATCAATAGCAGCGGCAGATAGTGCTTCTAGATCATCTTCTGCCATTTCCTGACCATTAAATATAATTGAGCTGCCAAAATAACTTATTACTCCAGCTATTACCCTGGCAATTAGACATGGATCAAGATCCTTAAGTTCATCCCTTTTAATTCCATTTATGACATTATTTTGTAAAAACTGGAGCTTTTGTTGTTCCAGATCCAAAAACCACTTCTTAAAATCATCATCTAGAGGAGGATTTTCGGTCAGGAAAACCTGTGCCATTTCCTTATGTTCTAGAATAAATCTCAAGTGTGATTCCAGAAAATATTGTATCTTTTCTTTGAATGTGGGTCTTTTTTCTATATCAGCCATGATTTTTTCCAAATAAAGGTTATGAATATACTTAAACATTTCCTGGAATAAATCCTGCTTGCTTTTAAAATATTCATAAATTGTACCCTTGCCAATCCTGGCCTCATTTGCAATTTCTTCAACCCTGGCATGGTAAAAACCCTTGCAGGCAAAAACCTTGATGGCTCCTTCTAAAATCTGCTCTCTTTTGCCATAGCTTTCTAATTTGGGGACATTCCTTGACGCCTTATCAGAGATGTGTCCCCTTTCCTTATTATCGGTCATTACCCATTCCACCAAGGTCAAATAATCCATGCTGGAGCATGGCAGCAGCCAGATTGTAATCATATATTGCAGACAGCAGTTCAGCTTTTGCATTATCAAGCTCACCACTTGACCTTTCAATATCCAGAAGGGTCGCCATGCCAACTTCATACCTTAACTTAGTTAGACGATAACTCTCCCTGGATTGTTCCACGGATTTTTCCATTAATTTATATCTTTCTTTAGCTGCTTCAGTATTCAAGTAAGCCTTTCTGATTTTCAACTCCAACTCCTGGTCAGCATTTTGCAGCTTCAGTTTGGCAATATTGTAGTTTCTTTCTGCTTCCTGGTACGTGTAAACATTAGGTGTATAATATCCCCTGGCTAAATTAAAAGTCTCTTGCTGCACCTTGTAGTTTTCATGAAGCTGGATATAGGTTATGTCCTTTTCTTTAGCCATTTCTTTTATTTCATCAAGGTTAAACTCCAGGGGAGCAAAGTTAAAACTGCTGGTAAGCTTTGCCTCATCATCTAAAGCTAATCCTATAAGGTTATTAAAATCCATCCTGGCCTGTTTCAAAGAATTACTGGCAAAGGTCACAGCCAGCTCCTGGGAAGCAACCAGAACTTCTGCACCAAGGACATCAACCTGGGCATTAACTCCCACATCAAGACCTACTTTAGCTAATCTCAATTGCTCCCTGGCCCTTGATAAAGAGTCCATGGCATTTTGCATTTCCCTTTCAGCCTTTAAAACCCCGTAATATGCATTTTCTACCTGGAACTTGATCAGGCTGGTCTTAAATTCAAGACCTTTATTTGAAAGAACTTCTGCCATTTCCATTGCTTTTGGCAGTACCCTTTCAGCCAGGTATACATCATAGCTATATAATCCTGACATGCCGGGCATTTCCCTTAAATCATTAATGTCCCTTGCCTCTCGCCTGGCTTTTCTTAAATCTGCCCTGGCCTGTTCATGCTCTATTTTAGCCACGGCTATATCCGGGTGGTTTTCTACAGCCATTTTAATGCTTTCCTCTAGAGTTAGAGATAGTGCAGGCTCCACTGCATCACTAGAATTTGAGCCTGCTGATGATGCTTCAGCACCATCTGTTTTTGTTCTATCCACGTCACCCTTTACAGCCCCTGCTGGCAGCAGGAACAAGGCAAAAGCAAGCACCAGAACTACTGTCTTCAAAATTGAACTTTTTAACATTATTTCTCCTACCTCCTTTAATGTATGGGGACACACCTGAAGGAATGTCCCCAATTTATGTATGGGGACACACATGAAGGAATGTCCCCAAACTTATACACACCTCTTCAGAAGTCAGAAGTCAGAAATCAGAAGTCAGTTCTTGTTTGCAATTGGCTTTAGCCAATTGTTTCTAATCCAACTTCCTACTTCCTACTTCCAACTTCCTACTTCCAACTTCCGATTGCCGAGGAATGTTTATGAACCTGCATCCACCTTAAATTGATTGTCTTCCCAGCCTATTTTTCTTCTAGTCCAGTTCCCAAGGTCGTCAAACAACGTGTATACAACTGGTATTAATACCAGGGTGAAAACTGAAGACACCAGCAGGCCTGCAACCACAGCTGTTGCCATGGGGGCAGCTACCTCTGCTCCCACTCCAATGCCTAAAGCAGTAGGCAATAATGCCAGTATTGTTGTCAAGCTGGTCATAAGTATGGGTCTTAAACGAATAGGTCCTGCTGTAAGAATTGCCTCGTTTCTTTCTAACCCTCTTCTTCTTAGAACATTAATATAATCCACAAGGATTATAGCATTATTTACAACTATACCTGCGAGCATGATTATTCCTATAAATGTGGGGACACTCAGTTCCCTGCCTGTAATTGCCAGGCCAACAATAACACCAATAAGGGTGGTTGGCATTGTAAACATGATTATAAAAGGATACATCAAGGATTCAAACTGGGCTGCCATTACCATATAAACCAGGATTATGGCCAGGGCTAATGCAAGGAGCAGGCTGCTGAAGGCATCTACCATTTCCTCCATTTCTCCGCCATACTCTATGGAATAACCCCTGGGTATTTGTACCTCTGCTCCAACCTTTTCCTCAATGTCCTTCATTACACTGCCCAGGTCTCTGCCTAATATCTGGGAATTAACTGTATAGGTTCTCACCTGGTCTTCCCTTGTTATTTTAGCCGGACCCCTATCAGATTTGATTTCGGCTACCATGCTCAAGGGAACCTTCATTCCTGATGGAGATGTAATATATGTGTCCCTAAGTGTTTTTAAGCTTTCCCTATAGCTGTCAGGATACAGCACCCTTACATCTATCTCAGAGCTTCCTGTTCTATAGCGGGTTGCTACCTGCCCCTCCAAAACCGCCCTGGCAGTACCGGCAACCTGGGCAACACTTATACCATATTGTGCAGCCTTTGACCTGTCTACATATATCCTGTACTCAGGATCCCCTTCATTTGAGGGAATTTCTACCTCTCTAGTGCCTGGAACCTGAACTACAAGACTTTTCACCTGCTCAGCCAGGTCCTGCAGAACATCCAGATCACTCCCCTTGATTTTAACCTGGATAGGGGTTACTCCTCCCCCGCCAGTATCCTGGGATGGATCAACTGCCCTTACACTTACTTCGGCTCCAGGAATTAAAGCAAGGTGATTGCGTATCTCATCTGCTATAACCCTGGAATCACGATCTCTTTTATCCCTGTCTACCAGCATGGCTCTAATGCTTATACGTTCTGTAGCCGCAGCCCCTAACCCTGTCATACCATCTCTGGGAGGAGCAACGGAAACAAATATGGATTTAACCTCTGCAAAGGAATTTAAATACTCTTCCACATCTGCTGCCACAGCATTTGTATGTTCAAGGACAGTACCCCTTGCAAGGTTAACGCTAATGGAGATTTCTCCACTATCCATACTAGGCAGAAAGGACATTCCCACTTTAGGTATCAATGCCAGGGACCCGACTAAAGCCAAAACTACTACGGCCACAACAGTTTTTCTATGGCCTAATGACCAGGCAAGAAGTACCCCATATTTATCATTTAACCAATCAAGAAACCTTCCCATTCCTCCAGAGGCCCACTTTATTGGCGTGCTTCTTTGACTCGGAGGTTCTGAATTGCCATTTCCTTTACCATTCCCATTTACAACCAGCAGCTTTGAAGCCAGCATGGGTATGAGGGTCAGGGCTACCACTAGTGCTGTGGCTAAGGCAAAGGATACTGTTAATGCTAAACCTCTAAACAGCTCTGCTGCAATACCCTGAACAAAAACTATTGGCAGGAACACTGCCAAGGTAGTAATAGTAGCAGCAGTTACTGCACTAGAAACCTCACCAGTTCCCTCCCTGGCTGCCTCAATTTTAGAATATCCCTGCTGACCATGACGATAAATATTTTCAAGGATAACTATAGAGCTGTCCACCATCATACCTATTCCCAGGGCTATGCCGCCCAGGGTCATCATGTTAAGGGTCAAGTTATTAAAATAAATAAGTATAAAGGTAGATATTATGGATATTGGAATAGCTGTCGCTATAACCAGGGTGCTCCGTAAATTTCTTAAAAAAAGGAGAAGCACCACTATTGCCAGCAAACCCCCAATTAAAGTATTTTGAACAACCCTGGCAATTGATTCATTGATAAATTGAGACTGGTCAAAGCCTATGTTCATTTTGACAGTGCCAGGCAGTTCCTTTTCAATCTTTGCAAGCTCTGCCTTCACCTTGTTTGCTACCTGCACTGTATTGGTTTTGCTCTGTTTTACTATGTGAACTCCAATACTTGGCTCACCATTTACCCTTGTTATCTGGTTAACTTCCCTGTGGGTATCCTTGATCTCGCCAAGATCTCTTAAATAAATATGTCCCCCCCTTGGAAGATTTAACACCACATTCCCAATGTCTTCTATACGTTCATATTGACCCATTGTCCTCACAAAAAATTCTCTGCTGCCATCTATAACCTGACCTGAAGAGAAATTTATGTTTTCAGAGCGCAAGGCTCCAATAACCTGGTCCATGGAAATGCCATAGGCATTAAGCCTGGCAGGGTCAATTAACACATGTATCTCCCTGGTCAGCCCGCCTGTTGTATAGATTGAAGCAACTCCATCTATCCTCAAAAGGCGATCCTTTATCTCATTTTCAACCAGGTCCCTTAGAAAAGCCAGATCCTCACTGCCCGTAACACCAATTTCCAGGATTGGCATCATTGAAGGATCCATTTGTAAAACCATGGGCTTATCAATATCAGTTGGCATAAAGGTTGTAACAAAATCAATTTGCTCCCTCATTTTCAAGGTGGCAAAATCCATGTCTGTACCCCAGTTCATGGCAATGAAAATCATTGATGTCCCTGGTATTGATTCAGAAAAAATCTGGTCAACACCACTTAGGGTTGCCATGGCTTCCTCAAGGGGCCTGGTTACCAGGTTTTCAACCTCTTCAGAGCCTGCTTCCTCGTAATTTGTCATGACAAGGGCATAGGGCAGGTTAAAATCAGGATACAGGTCCACCGAAAGATTTGTCAAGGAAACAAATCCCAGAATTAGCACGACACAGACAGCCATAATAATAGTTACAGGCCGCCTGACTGAAAAATTAGATAGCCACATTACTTTTCACCACCCTGAACCACTACAGGATCACCGTGGGTTACGATATTCTGACCTTTAATAATTACCGCGTCTCCCACCTCAATACCGCTAATTACCTCTACAGACTGACCATCATTAATTCCCAGTTCAACTTTTCTAGAAACTGCCTCATTGTTTTCTACCACAAAAATTGCTTGCCTGCTGCCCTGATCAATTACTGCAACCATTGGTACAACCACAACACCCTGTTTAGTTCTAGTGGCTAAAGCAACCTCGGCAAACATACCTGCCTTGATTTCATGATTTTCATTTTGCAAAATAATTGTCACGGGAAAGGTTCTGGTCATTTGGTCAGCTGCAGGAGCAACGGTTTTAATTGTTCCTGTGAAGGGCTCATCCCTTACTGCTGAAATCCTTACATCAACTTTGTCTCCAACCTTAACATTGTTTATATACTGTTCAACAACCCCCACAGAAATCTCAACCTCATCAAGATTCATAATTACAGCTACAGGCATGGAGGGGCCTGCCATTTCACCTGCACTTACATTTACTGCTGTTACTACTCCGGTTATAGGTGCTGAAATAACTGTATTTTCCAGCTGGGTTCTAATCATATCTACTCCAGCCTGGGCCTGCTTTATCTGTGCATTTACAGTTTCAGGATCAGAAAGCTGATACTGCAGTCTAGCCTGCTCCAGCTGTTGTTTGGATATGGCACCTTCTGTATAAAGCTTTTCCATTCTTTCCAGGTTAGCCCGTGCGTCATCCAGACGAGCCATGGCAGAGCCCTTTCCTGCCTGGGCAAGGGCTAAACCGGCTTCAGCCTGTTTTAACTGGGCAAGGAGCTCTTTTTGCTCAAGTTGAATCAGGACCTGTCCCTTGACCACCCCATCACCAACACTTACAGCTACCCTTTCAACCCTGCCTCCCAGCTTGGGAATAACAGATACCCTGTCCTTTGCCTCTACTACAGCTGTCATATTGGTAATTTCAGTAATATCTCCCCTGAGGGCTTCTAAAATTTCCACGGGAATTGGATTAATTACATCTGCTTCGCCAACTTCCCCAGCAGATTGCATAAGATTACCGGCAGCCACTACTGCGGCAATTACTGCAATCACCATGAAGAAAGCAATTAATAATTTTTTCCCCTTCATATGTAATACTCCTTTCAAACTTTTGAGATATAAAACATACCGATTAACTGGGCCGACTGACCGGACGGTCAGTTTTACACAACCTATTCTATCCACGCTAAAATCTAAAGTCAACAACTATTTTTTTGTAAATATAGCCTATAAATATAGCCTAAAAACTGACTCCATTGACCAGGGGGACGGTTCCCCTGGCTGGTTTAAGTAAAATTTAGTGAGATTTTATACTTTTTGACAGTGAAAATAAAAACCCTGACAGTGAGCTAGTTGATTTGCTCCGTCAGGGTATTGATATTAACTTGTTACTGGTAATAATGCGGCTTTTCCTCTAATCCCTGCTCACAATAATTACTATAGTGTTTGCCCAGAAAAGGCCGCCATCAAATCTGCCTGCTACTACAACTTCATCCCTTTGACTTAAATATTCAACATCTCTAATGCGATTATCTCTAATTACAACTGTGTCACTATCCCAGAAAACCTGCCTGTTTTCACGTGAATCCATCTCAGAAATCACTATTACCTGGGCTGCCTTGTGGATGTTTTCCACTGTACCAATGAGATACCTGTTGCTATACCTTGCCTCCACGTCAACGTTAACTGCTTGCCTTCCTTCAACATCTAGACGTACCCAATCTCCATATTGAATTTCATGTAAGGAAATGCTTAGGCCATCTCTGCGGATTCTAGCAGTACTGGCAATGGGATAGCTTTCTTCTTTGCCATCATTAGTAACAATAACCAGTGTGGGTACAGCACCTATTCTTATTTCCTTAACATTGCCCTCTGTCTCGCTTTCAACCTTTGAAGCAAAGATACTTGTAACAACCCTGTTTTTTAAATCAACATCAACCTCATCACCTGGCAATATATCTCGTAATGTCAGATTCCTTGTTCTATCCCTGCGTATACTAACATCTTCATCTACCTTGTAGGTTTCTTCCTTTTGTGTAGCTTCATTTAAAACTGTAATTGTCACATCTGGGGTAAATGAAACTTTAACTAGTACTCCTGTTATGTTTTTTTCCAGATCCTGTGCGTCTATCTTGGTAGCCTTGATTCCCCTGGCTATTACCATTACCTCTTGCTCTTCAATTAGATCTTCTAGATCTACTTCCTTCTTTGCCAGTTCAATCACCGTGGTACTGTCAACAGTAACCAGCGTTTCTCCAAGGCCGCCAGTTCTTTCAATGGTTATGGTTTTGCCAGATAAATCTATGTTCTTTATGGTTCCATTTATTATCCTATGGGCATCAGAAATCTCAAGAGAAGTAATAGTTTTACCTGTGAGCTTAGCCTTGATGGGCTGCCCCTTTGCTAACTGGGAAGCCAAGGCAGTTTGATTATTAATCTTAATAGCTGCAGTTGAGCTTAAGGTGTAGGTATCTGTTTTGCCCTTATCATCTCTAATGGTTAAGAGGAACAGGTTCTGGCCAGAAATTATGTCAGTTATTTCACCTTCTAGAGTTACCTGGTCAAATTCAAACTGACCCTGGTCAATATATAATGCCCTGCCAGAGGAATCAGTGATAACCTCTACCATTTGCCCGGGAGTTAAATCAGTAATCCTGGCAGCTCCCCCAGGCCTGAAGACAAGAATACCTGGTGCCAGATTTATTGGCTGTATCACACCGGAAGCATTTTCAATTGTTAGTACAGAAGATGAAACTCCAAAGACTTTTCCTTTAACAGTATTGGCTGCAAGGGCTTTTACCTGGTTGTCAACCCTGTTGAGAACTGAAGCTATTTGTGCCCTTGTCAAGGGATCGTTGGGGTTAAACCTTCCATCAGCTCCACCACCCATTATGCCCTTTTCCTGAATGACAGCTACAAAGCCCCTTGATGCAAGGGGGATTGATGGTGCATCTGTATAATTTAATAAAGCATTTTGCTTGGCAGCAGCTTCACTGGCCATGCCCATGGCCCTGACAACTATTTCTGCTACCTCATGGCGGCTCACTGGCCCCCTTGGGTCACTACGTAAAAGGCCGCCACTAATAATACCCTCTCTAACAGCATAAGCCATGGAGCCTGCAGCATAGCTGCTAACCCTATCCCTTTGAATAAAGCTTGCAGGTATGGTACCTGATGCCTCACCTTGTTTGCCAAGGACCCTGACCAGCATTACCACAAGCATTTCTCTAGTAACAGGGTCATTAGGAGCATAGCTTGCTGCAGAAACACCTCCAAGAACACCCTTAGCCTTCATTCTAGCAATATCTTTTGCTGCCCAATGGTTTCCAGGAACATCACTAAACACCTGGCTTGCCGCTGCAGCAGTTCCAGTGCTCAATAAAAATATGACTAAAATCATTACAGCCAGCACTTTTCTTTTAAACATCTGTGCCATCACTCTCCTAATTTTTCCATATAATTCCTTAACTTTACTGTATACTTCAACAAATCATGGCAAGAATCCTCTGCAAAATTGGATTTTTCGACAATTATTTTCCAGCAAGTATGTAAAATCTCTATTATTAATTTATACATTAACAATTAACAGGAAGCCTGTAATACAGAGCTTCCTATATGGACAAAAGGTACTGACAATATATAATTTGTCTTATTTTATGGTAATTTGGCCGTTATTCCATTCTACCTGGGAACCAAAAAACTCTGCAACCAGTCTTAAGGGAACTAATGAAGTTCCCCCCTTGACTACCGGTACACTATCAAGGCTTTTAACCAGCCCATTAACAAGGGCTTCTTTTTTGCCAACCCACATTATCAGCTGGCTGTCTCCTTTAACCAGGGTAATCTTTTGCTCCCTGGGATCATAATTCACCTTGCAGTCCAGCTGCTCGGCAATTATCCTTAAGGGTACCATGGTTACCCCCTCCCTGGTCAAATATGGTGCTTCATTTAAGGACACAAATCTCCCATTGACCCACATGGCTTTTTCTCCTATTTTGAAGGTAATGCCGGGAGAATTGTTTTTTGTTTCTAGTCCTATTTTCTTCTTTAATATTTCAATGGCTGTCTTTAGCTGTTCTTCTGGATCTTCAACCACCACATCTGGTTCAATTCCTACTCCATTTATCTGTCTCCTGTTAGGAGTAAGATATTGGGACGTTGTAATCTTAACAGCTCCCCCATTGGAAAGCTCATGCATGTGCTGTACCGTTGCCTTGCCAAAGGTTCTAGTTCCTACCAGGGTGCCTGCACCATGATCCTGAACAGCTCCTGCTACTATTTCACTGCCACTGGCACTACCCTTGTTAACTAGTACCACCAGGGGAATTCCAAGGGCCTTGGAAGTTGAAAAGTATGTGTTGTCACCATCTGCCCTGCTCTGAATATGAACTAGATTTCCACCCTCCTCAATGAATGGACTTGCTACTGATAGGGCAGCCCCCAGGTATCCTCCAGGATTATTTCTTAAATCCAGGATTATTCCCCTGGCCCCGTCAGAAAGCAAACCATTAAGAGCCCTGGTGTACAACATGGTACTAGAGCTGGTAAAGTTAGTCAGTTTAATATATCCTATTTGACCCTCCAGCATTGCACTTTCAACCACTTTAATCTCTATAATGCTTCTCATAACATTAAAGATTAATGGTTCTGCGACACCTTCTCTAAGAATTGTAAGCTTTACTGATGTGCCTGGTTCACCCCTTATTATGCTTACAGCCTTTTGAAGATTCATGCCTACAACATCTGTATCATTAACCTTGATAATTCTGTCACCAGCCAGGATGCCCGCCTTTTCACCGGGAGTGCCGGAAAGAGGAGCCACAACAGTTATGTAGTCACCAATCTTTTCTATGCGCAGCCCAACTCCTCCAAATCTTCCATCCATTTCAACCTGGAAATCTGCATAATCCTCCAAATCGAAATACTGTGAATAGGGATCAAGCTGCTGCATTAAACCTCTGATTGCCATTTCTTCCAGGGTCTTTTCATCCAGCTCATGAACATACTTGTCCAGTGTGTATTGAAAAACCTCTCTAAAAAGATCCAGAGAGTATTCTTTCTTTTCTGCAGCCTGTATAGGAACAGAAAAAATAAATACTGCAAGTAAAACCACTGCCATTAGAATTGTCCGGTTTCTCCTGATCATAAGCCTCAACTCCTTTAAATAATGTACGGGGACACACCTCTTTTGAAGCTACTCTCTGTTGCTGAGGAATGTCCCCAACTTGGTGTACGGGGACACACCTCTTTTGAAGCTACTCTCTGTTGCTGAGGAATGTCCCCAACTTGGT
>JAGXSK010000258.1 GCA_018333845.1 Clostridia bacterium
AGGAGGTAATAAATATGCCAAGAGATGATGGAAGAGCTGCAGATCAACTTCGCAAGGTTAAAATTACCAGAAATTACAATAAATTTGCCGAGGGTTCAGTACTTATGGAAATGGGAGATACAAGGGTAATATGTACGGTAACAGTTGAAGATAAAGTTCCCCCTTTTCTAAAGGGTGAAAATAAGGGCTGGATTTCAGCTGAGTACTCAATGCTTCCAAGGGCAACATCAGTAAGGACAATAAGAGAGGCTGCCAGGGGTAAAATTGGGGGTAGAACAATGGAAATTCAAAGGCTTATAGGCAGGGCCATGCGGTCTGTTGTAGACTTAAGTGGACTTGGAGAAAGAACCCTATGGCTTGATTGTGATGTAATACAAGCTGATGGTGGAACACGTACTGCAAGCATTACTGGCAGCTATGTTGCCTTAATAGATGCATTGTATAGTCTGGTTGAAAAGGGTGACCTGAAAAAAGTGCCTGTTATAGATTACCTGGCTGCAATTAGTGTGGGCAAGGTCCATGATGAAATTTTGCTTGATTTAAACTTTCAGGAGGATTCTAATGCCCAGGTGGATATGAATGTTGTTATGACAGGTGACGGAAGGATAGTTGAAATTCAAGGAACTGCTGAAGAGTATCCCTTCACAAAACAGGAAATGGATAGTTTACTAATAATTGCAGAAAAGGGAATCCAGGATCTTGTGGTCATACAAAAGGATGTTCTGGGACCAATAGCAGAGCAAGTAGGTATATGGAACCAAAATAACAAGGATGAGGCACATGTCAAATCGTAAAAAGATAGTACTTGCTACCCAAAATCGAGGTAAAATAAAAGAGTTTGCTGCAATGCTTGCTAAAAATTCTCTTGATGTTGATGTAATATCAATGTTGGATATTCCTGACGTTCCTGAAATTATCGAAGACGGCAGTACATTTAAAGAAAATGCATATATAAAAGCAAAGGCTGTCTGTTCGCAAACTAATCTTATCACCCTGGCAGATGATTCTGGCCTTGAAGTAGATTATCTTGGTGGAGCTCCAGGAATTTATTCAGCAAGATTTGCAGGTGAACCAAGGGATGATAAAAGAAATAATGAAAAGCTTCTAGGATTATTAAAAGGTATTCCCCATGAAAAAAGAACTGCACGTTTTAGATGTGCAATTTGCATCATGACTCCAGCCGGAGATTATTTTGAAACTAGTGGGACTTGTGAAGGTATTATCGTTGATGAGCCTAAAGGCAAATACGGTTTTGGCTTTGACCCCATTTTTTATCTTCCCCAGTATAAAAAGACACTAGCCCAGCTAGACCCAGACATTAAAAACACAGTCAGTCACAGGTCGGAAGCTTTTAGAAAGGCTGTAAAAATACTTGCAGATATTTTGAATAAACAATCTTGAACATGATAGGAGATCATGTTATAATTACATCCGTTGAAGACGGAGAAATAAAAATACAAAGTACAAACAAAAGGCAATAAATACCTGACAATAAATACCTAGAAAAAACCTTTGACATGAAGTTAGATTTGAGGTATAATGAACTTCGTCAGTCGCGAGACGACATCCCGAGCGGGTGTAGCTCAATGGTAGAGTTCTGGCCTTCCAAGCCAGTCGCGTGGGTTCGATCCCCATCACCCGCTCCACTAAAATGTCTTTGAGCGCCTGTAGCTCAGCTGGATAGAGCAACGGACTTCTAATCCGTAGGCCACAGGTTCGAATCCTGTCAGGCGTACCATATAATTTTAGCAAGTGTAACCGATGGTGGGTGTAGCTCAGTGGTTAGAGCACCAGATTGTGGCTCTGGGGGCCGTGGGTTCAAGTCCCATCATCCACCCCATATTCAGTTCATCAAGAAATTTTGGGGCGTAGCCAAGCGGTAAGGCAGCGGTCTTTGGAATCGCCACTCGTAGGTTCGAATCCTGCCGCCCCAGCCATTGTACATGAGCCATTAGCTCAGTCGGTAGAGCACCTGACTTTTAATCAGGGTGTCCCGCGTTCGAGTCGCGGATGGCTCACCATTAAAAACTTTAACATGCGGGAGTGGCGGAATTGGCAGACGCGCTAGACTTAGGATCTAGTATCTACCGATGTGGGGGTTCAAGTCCCTTCTCCCGCACCAAACCCAAAAGCACTTGGCACTCAATGAGTTGAGTGTCTTTTTGATTCTGCTAAAGAACTTTTTATAGTTTTATAGGATATAGATATCTGTTTTGCAAGCAAAGTTATTAATTGTAAATAACAAATTACTTTAAAAAGATATTTTCTGAATAGTACAAATAATATTTGACTTTATGGAAAATGTTACATATACTTAAGCTAAGAATATGGTGGTTGTACAAATCTCTCCAAAAAAGAAGGTGATAACCACATGAAGCTTGGCGAAATTGCTAAGGTTTCTTCAGGACTTGTTGTTGCTAGAAAAAAAGCAAATTTAGATCCAAAGTATAAGTATAGAATGCTTACTCTAAGGAGTTTTGAAGAAGAGGGCTGGCTTAACATAAACCATCTAGAAGAGTTTGGAAGTTCTGAGATTATAAAACCTCAATATCTAACTGAAAAAGGTGATATTATTGTGCGGTTAAGCTCTCCTAACACTGCAGTTAGTATTTCTGATGGATTAGAAGGACTTCTCATTCCATCTTTGTTTGCAATAATAAGATTAACTAGTGATAGAATTAATCCGGAATATTTGACTTTATACTTAAACTCAGAAGCAGCAAAAAAACAGTTCATTAAAGAATCATTTGGAACAGCCTTAACTATCATTAGAACCAGTTTCTTAAAAGATATAGAAATTAAAGAACAATCAGTTGATAAACAAAGGAAACTAGAACATATTACAAGGTTATATCTACAGGAGAAGAAATTACTAAAGGACTTGGCCAGAGAAAAAGAGAAATTATATAGATCCATCTTACAAAAATACTTTGACCCCAGGGAGGAATTATGATGAGTCAAAAATTTACCCAAGATCAGATAAATAATGTGCTGTGGCAGGCATGCGATACCTTCAGAGGAAATATTGACTCCTCTACCTATAAAGATTACATACTGGTTATGCTTTTTATCAAATATCTCAGTGATACATATAAGGAACGCTTAACAGAATATGAGGAAAGATATGCTGGAGACGAAGTTAGGATAAAAAGGGCCTTGGACCGAGAAAGATTTATGATGGATGAAAAATCTACTTTTGATTATCTTTATGATAAAAGAAGCAGCCCTGAGATAGGCGAAACCATCAACAAGGCATTAGCTCAAATAGAAGAAAAAAATAAGACCAAGCTCCGCGGTGTGTTTAAAAATATTGATTTTAATTCAGAAGCGGTACTAGGAAAAGCAAAAGAGAGAAATGCCATGCTAAAAAATATGCTAGAAGACTTTGCCAAGTTAGACCTTAGACCTTCTAAGCTTTCAGGGGATGACGTTATCGGCAATTCCTATGAATTTTTGATTTCCAGATTTGCCTCTGATGCTGGCAAAAAGGGTGGGGAATTTTATACACCTAGTCAGGTATCCGAGCTTTTAGCCAGGTTAGTTAAGCCGGAAGTTAATGATAGAATATATGATCCCACCTGCGGATCTGGTTCGCTGCTGATTAGAGCATATCAGAAAGTTCCTAACGGTAAGGCTCAAATCTATGGCCAGGAAAGAAACGGTCAGACCCAAGCCCTATGCCTGATGAATATGTTCTTACATGGCATAGACGATGCAAAGATTGCCTGGGGAGATACCCTTTCTAATCCCCAACACCTGGAAGATGACAAACTGATGAAATTTCAAGTGGTAGTTGCTAATCCTCCCTTTTCCCTGGATAAATGGGCCATGGGCTTTGCCGGGGAGGATAGTGATAAGCAGTTTAAAATGGAAGCCTCATTAGATCCATACAGAAGATTTGAATGGGGTGTACCCCCTGCCAGCAAGGGTGATTTTGCCTTTGTCCTTCACATGCTCCACTCTTTAGCTGAAGGAGGCAGGATGGGTGTAGTTCTACCCCATGGGGTATTATTTAGGGGAGCTAGCGAAAAGAAAATTAGAGAGCAGATTATTAATTTAAATCTTTTAGATGCAGTTATTGGCCTTCCAGCAAACCTATTCTTTGGCACAGGTATTCCTGCCACAATCCTGGTATTTAAACAGAATAGGGATAGAAATAAAATTCTTTTTATAGATGCCTCTGGTGAAGGCTATTATGAGAAAGGTAAAAACCAGAATAGGTTAAGAGAAGAGGATATTCAAAGAATTGTAGATGTGTATGACAGATATGAGACTGTAGATAAATTCTCCTATGTGGCCGCAATAGATGAAATCAAAGAAAACGACTATAACCTTAATATACCACGCTATGTTGACATCTTTGAGGAAGAAGAACAGGTGGATATGGATGAGATTAAGGAAAACATCAAGAATATCAAGGCAGAACTGGAAGAAGTGGAAGCCCAAATGGCAAAATACCTTGAAGAGTTAGGGTTGTAGGAGGTGTGGGATATGAGTAATTTTAGAAAGGCTGATTTTAGAGAACATGGATATATGGGGCTTTATGGTGGCCTAACGAGCAAAGAGATTCATTTAAAGAAGGGGCTAAAGAAAAATCAAAATATCTTAGACCACATGGGCAGTACAGAGCTTGCAGCCAATTTGTTTAGGGCAACTCAGACAGACGAGAAACTGAGAAGAGATAATATTATAGGTAAAAATCTTGCTAACAAAATCCACTTTTATGTAGGTCAAAAGGTAAGAAATACAATTAAAGAATTAGGCGGCACCATGCCTGAGGATTTGCCCACACCATCTCAAAGCATTAAACAGTTGGAAAAGGATAAAAAGAAAAAGCTTACAACAGGTGACGACCAATGAAGCCAGAGATTAAAGAACGGATTGAGATGATTAACAGAGGTGAAGTGCCGGAGGGGTATAAAAGAAAAGAGCTAGATATAGTTATGCCAGAAGATTGGGACTTAAAACATTTAAAAAACGTAATTAATAATGGAATTAAAAATGGTATATTTAATGACCCCAGAAAGGTCGGGTGTGGAGTTAAGTTAATAAATGTCATAAATCTTTACAAAGAGCCTTATATAAAAACTGATAATTTAACATATCTTAATGTTCAACCTGAAGAACTAAAGAAATACAGAGTAGAAAAAGGAGATGTTCTATTTACTAGATCATCTTTGAAGCTGGAAGGAATTGCATACTGTAATATAAATATGAATGAAACAGAGGATTTAGTATATGACTGTCATATAATAAAGGTTTCACCAAATAAAGTAATATTAGATCCTCAATATTTTAGAAGTTTTTGCTTAATCCATATATCGAGAAAATACTTTATGAAAAACGCAAAACAGACTACAATGACCACAATTGGACAAAACGAGATAGCTAAACTCCCAGTTCTTCTGCCACCTCTCGCCGAACAACAAAAAATTGCCTCCATCCTCTCCACCTGGGATAAAGCTATTGAACTAAAAGAGAGGCTTATTGAGCAAAAAAAATATCAGAAAAGGGGGCTAATGCAAAAGCTTCTAACAGGTAAAGTTAGGCTGCCTGGTTTTAAAGGTAAGTGGAAAGAGGTTGAACTAGGTAGTGTATTAAGAGAAAGAAAAGATACAGGTTATGATAATCTAGAATTGCTTGCAATAACATCTAAAAATGGGGTTGTAAGGCGCACTGAAATTGATATTAAGGATAACTCTAGTGAAGATAAGAGCAAATATAAACGGATTTGCCCATTAGACATTGGATACAACACTATGAGAATGTGGCAGGGAGTATCTGGTGTTTCTGAATATGAAGGAATTGTCAGTCCTGCCTATACCATATTAAAGCCTACTGACAGGGTAAATAGCTACTTTATGGGATACTTATTTAAGCTTCCTAAGACTATTAACTTGTTTTGGCGTTATTCTCAGGGGCTTGTAGATGATACATTAAGTCTTAAATATCCTAACTTTAAGAAAATCAAAGTAATAATACCTGTTGATGTTAAAGAACAAGAAAGTATTGCAGGGGTCTTTAAACATTTTGATAAACAACTCCAACTCCTCGAACAAGAACTAGACCTACTAAGACAACAAAAGAAAGGCCTTATGCAGCTCTTATTAACCGGAAAGGTCAGAGTGTAGGACGGAGGTGAACCATGGTAATTGAAAATGAATTTAACGAACTGAATATTTCCCAGATACCAGCACTAGAAGTCTTGAAAAACCTCGGATATACCTATATCCCTGCAGAAGAAGCAGAAGCTAAAAGGGGAAACCTATATAATGTAGTCTTAAAAGACATTCTGCAGGCCCAACTTATAAAGATCAACAGCTATGAATATAAAGGTAAACACTATCAGTTCTCGCTGAAAAACATTCAGCAGGCCATGCAGGATCTTGATGAGGGATTAACTGATGGGCTGGTTAAAACTAACGAAAAAATTTATGACTCACTAATGCTAGGGCGCAGCTATCCAGAGAAGCTGCCTGACAGTGGGGGGGTTAGATCCTTTAGCATTAACTTTATTGACTGGGATACTCCTGTCAACAATCTCTTTCATGTTGTGGAAGAATTTAGAGTGGAAAGAGAAGACGGCCAGGGAACTATCAGACCGGATATAGTGCTGTTTGTAAACGGCATTCCCTTTGCTGTTATTGAGTGTAAAAAATCATCCATTGCAGTGAACCAAGGTATTGAACAAATGATCAGGAACCAGTCCAAGAATTATGCTCCTAACCTCTTTAAGTTTATCCAGGTAGTTATGGCCACCAACAAAAACGAGACTAAATATGCAACCTGTTCTACCCCTAAGAAGTTTTGGACCATATGGAAAGAAGAGCATGAAGGTTGGCTGCAGGAGCAGTTGTCACAGGTGGTAAAGGGAAGAATACCAACCAACCAGGATAAGAACATTGTTTCTCTATTCCATCCTCACAGGCTTTTGGAGCTCACACAGTTTTTTACCCTTTTTGAGAAAAACGTTAAAAAAATAGCCAGATACCAGCAGTACTTTGCCATTAAAGAAATCATCAAAACCATACAGAAGTATGATAGTTCCGGCAATCGGCAATCCGGTGTTATTTGGCATACCCAGGGATCTGGCAAATCCTTGACCATGGTTATGCTGGCCAAATACATATTGTCAGAGCTTATGAAGGTTAACCCTAAAATAATCCTAGTATCAGATAGAATAGATCTAGATAAGCAGATACACCGGGTCTTTACCCATACCAGATTAAAGGCTGCTAGAGCAAGCAGCGGTCAAAACTTAGTAGAACTTATCAATGATAATGGAGCAGATATTATTTCTACTTTAGTCCATAAATTTGATACAGCTTCCAAGAACCAAAAACCAGTACCCTCAAAAGACATCTTTGTATTAGTTGATGAATCCCACCGCACCCAATACGGTGAGCTGCATATCAAGATGAAGCGGGTATTTCCCAATGCATGTTATATTGGCTTTACCGGCACCCCCCTGATGAAAAAAGAAAAGAGCACCATGAGCAAATTCGGAAAGCTTATTCACAAGTACACAATTAAAGACGGGGTAGATGATAAAGCCATTGTTCCACTTCTTTATGAAGGTAAAATGGTTGAGCAAACTGTAAACCGTAAGGCCATAGACAACCAACTTGATATCATCATAAGAAACTTAAACCACAAGCAAAAAGATGAGGTAAAGAAAAAGTGGAGCAGGTTTGAAAAAATTGCCTCATCGGAGCAGAGGCTAAGACTAATTGCCTTTGATATTAATGTACACTTTCTAAACAACTATAAGACCAGGGGCTCCCAATTTAAAGCCATGTTGGCTACTAACTCTAAGATAGAAGCAGTAAAATACTTGGAAGCTTTTGAAGAGTTGGGGGACCTTAACTGTGCAGTAGTCATTTCCCCTCCAGATCAGCGGGAGGGCTATGACCAGGTGGATGAGGAGTCCAAGGACAGGGTACGCAAGTTCTGGGCAAAAATGATGGACAAGTATGGAGATGAAGAAAAATATGAAGACTCTATCAAGGATGAGTTTGTTAACGGTGACGAGTTGGATCTCTTGATTGTAGTGGATAAATTACTTACAGGCTTTGACGCCCCAAGGGCAACCCTTCTTTATATTGACAAACCCATGAAGGAACATACCCTGCTGCAGGCAATTGCCAGAGTCAACAGACTATTTGAAGGAAAAGACTACGGCTTTATCATTGATTACAGGGGATTAATACAAGAACTAAATGAAGCCATGGAAGCATATTCAGGTGCAGGCCTGGAAAACTTTGAAGGAAAAGACCTAAAGGGTGCTTTAATAGATGTCATAAATGTAGTGGGCATGTTAAGGCAGGCTTATACCAATCTTATAAATATCTTTGTGCCTGTCAAGAACAAAAATGACAAGGAAGAGTATGAGCTGCTCCTGGCAAATGAGGAAACAAGAAGTGATTTCTATGATGCACTAAGCCTATTTGGCAGGTATCTAGCCATAGCTTTAGAGTCTGAGCGTGTCTATAATGCCCTGGGTGATGATGGGATAGCTAAATATAAGAGAGACATTAAGTTTTACCAGGAACTGCGGGCATCAGTAAAGCTCAGGTACTCAGACACTATTGACCATAAAGAGTATGAAGCAAAAATGCAAAAGCTCATGGATAACTATATCGCTGCTGAAGAAGTAATTAGAATAACTAATCCGGTAGACATTTTAGATGAAGAAGGCATTGAACAGGAATTAACTAGACTGGAAACCCCAAGGGCAAAAGCAGATGCCATCAGGACTAGAATGTCAAAGAGGATTGAAACAAAATATGATGAAAACCCAGCTTATTACAAGAAGTTTTCAGAACGGATAGAAGAAGTGCTTCAGGAATATAAGGATAAGAGGATATCAGATGCAGAATACCTGAAGAAAATGTCTGATATTATGAAGGACTTCAGGCAGGGACACTCTGGTACCAAGTATCCTGAAAAAATAAAAAACCATTCCCATGCCCAGGCCTTTTACGGAGTGGTAAAGGAAGTACTTGAAGAAGGAAATAGTTATAAGTCTTCAGATGCTGGAACAGTCAATGAAGCAAGAGAGATATACAACTATGAAAACATCCTTGCAGACATAGCAATTGATATAGATATAATTATCGATAAACACAGCAAAGTTGACTGGCATGATAATGTTGATGTTCATAATAAAATAGCCCAGGAGATTGATGATCTTCTATATCTTTATGGTAAAAAACACCCCATTAATCTGGACTATAATCAGATTGACAGAATTATTGAGAACGTAAAAACTGTAGCATTAAGAAGGTATTAGCACATGGAAAAGCATTCAATAGCTTATCAAGGAAAAGACATAGAGTTTGAAGTTCTTAGGAAGAATGTAAAGAATATTAATTTAAGAATTAGGCCAGATATGTCCATTATGGTTTCAGCTAACCCCAAGGTTCCCTTGGAATTCATCAAGGATTTTGTGAAACAAAAATCCCCATGGATTTTAAAAGGTATTAAGTACTTTAAGGAGGTTCAACCTGAACAATACAATGACAGAGAGTATGTCAGCGGAGAGACTTTTAAATACCTAGGAAGACAATACAGGTTAAAGGTAGAAGAGGTGGAGCAGGAAAGTATTAAATATCAAAGAGGCTTTATCATCCTTCAGGTACAGGATAAAACAAACTTTAAGAGGAAGAAACAACTGGTTCAAAAGTGGTTTAGAGAAAAAGCCGCTGTAAACTTTCATGAGTCTTTGGATAGAGTTTATCCATTGTTAGAGAAATACGGTGTAAAAAAACCGGAGATTAAGATCAGGGATATGAAGAGCAGGTGGGGTTCTTGTAATAGGAGCAAAGGAATAATCACCCTCAACCTTAAGCTGATCAATGCCCCAAAATGCTGTATTGATTATGTAATTCTTCATGAGCTGATCCACTTTAAATACAGGAATCATAACAGCGATTTTTATAACTTTCTTACTTCGTTGATGCCTGACTGGAAACAAAGGAAAGAGATTCTAGATGAAGAAGTTGTGCGAGGGCTGTAATATAGCAGGTTGTTATATCAACCTATGGACTACTTGATGTATGTACTTTTTTTCAAGTAATTGCAATACCCTATTTAATAGGGTATAATGAAAATGCAGGTGATAGATTTGATGCGAGAATTTATTATATTACCAGAGTTTGATAAAAACTGGTCAGCAGCTGGATTAGATGATGATGATTTAAGGAAGCTTCAACTGTATTTATCTAGAAGTCCTAAAAGTGGAGCTGTAATTCCAGGAACAGATGGTTTGAGAAAAGTTCGTTGGTTGACTAGTAAGAAAGGAAAAAGAACAGGCATCAGATGTATCTACATTGATTTTGCTTTTTATAAAAAGATTTATTTGTTGACTGCATATACTAAAAGTACCAAAGAAGATTTGACTGAAAATGATAAGAAGCAGATGCGTTTTTTAGTTAATGTTTTGAAGAAAGAATTGGAAGGGAAGTGATATTATGAAGTTAGGCGAAAGTATCATTAAAGGTTTAAATGAAGCAGTTGAATATGAAAGGGGAAATATAAAGGCCAAGAGACAGGTAATAAAGACTGTAGCTGTTCCTACTTATAAGGCCGATAGAATAAAAAAGATTAGAGCAAAGACAGGCTTGAGTCAAGCAGTTTTCTCAAACGTACTTGGAGTCTCAGTAAAAACAGTAGAGGCCTGGGAGGGTGGTAGAAATATTCCTAGTGGAACAGCCCAAAGATTACTTGCAATCATTGATAAAGATCCAGAAATTATTAGAAAGCATATTTTGAGATAAT
>JAGXSK010000259.1 GCA_018333845.1 Clostridia bacterium
TGCCCCAGAACGCTTGGTGGCTCACTTTATACAGCGGAATCTTGGCAGCTATGCTGATGCAGTCTACCGCACGAAATCCCGCATTATGCCGTGCCAGCAAATATTTAGGACCAGGATTTCCCAAACCGAGAATTATACTCATCTCCGCTTTACTCTTTGTGCTCATATCCCTCAAATTATCCCCCAACTACCTAGTCAAACAGCTTAGAAACCGAGAGCTCCTCATGAATCCGGATAATGGCATCACCAATGAGCGGTGCCACAGAAAGAACGCGAATCTTATCCAACTTTTTCTCCCCAAGAGGAATAGTGTTGGTGACAATGATTTCTTTAACCGGCGCCGCTGCCAAACGCTCCAACGCCGGACCGGATAAAATCGGATGGGTACAACAGACATATACTTCTTTAGCCCCCTGCTCCAGAAGAGCGTGAGCCCCGAGTGAAATGGTTCCGGCAGTATCAACAATATCATCAATCATGATAACCGTTTTTCCCTTTACTTTGCCGATAATATTCATCACTTCTGCCACGTTTGGTTCTGGTCGCCGTTTGTCAATAATGGCAATTGGTAGCTGCAGCCGCTCTGCCAGTTCCCGAGCTCGTGTCACTCCGCCCACATCAGGCGATACGACCACGGCGTCGGCAAATACCTTTTGTTGGAAATATTTTGCCAGAATTGGTAGGCTCTTTAAATGATCTACCGGGATATCAAAGAAACCCTGAATCTGACCGGCATGTAAATCCATAGCAATAACACGATCTGCGCCTGCCGTGGTAAGTAAATCTGCCACTAATTTTGCAGTGATGGGATCCCGTGCCCTTGTTTTTCTATCCTGGCGCGCATAGCCATAGTAAGGCAACACTGTATTTATGCTTTTAGCCGAAGCCCTTTTCATCCCATCCATCATAATCAAAAGTTCCATTAAATTTTCGTTAGCTGGACAGCTAATGGGCTGGACAATAAAAACATCGGAGCCACGCACGCTTTCCCCGATATAAATACTAATTTCACCATCACTGAAGCGTTTTACTTCCACCTGCCCCAGGGGCACACCCACATGTTCGGCAATTTCTTCCGTCAGCTGCATATTCGCCGTACCGCTAAATATTTGCAGTTTTCGCCCTCGATACACGCCATACCCTCCCGACTCTTTAACTTACAAAGAATCAATGTTCGCTTTTCATGGGGGATTTCCTGCCTCGTTCGTCAAAAATCGTCATTCTTACCGTTTTCAATGAAACGGGCTGCCATTCCATTTTTATTTACCTGCTTAGCCCGAGCTAGGGAAAGGGCTCCGGGCGGCACATCTTTAGTGATGGTGGAGCCGGCAGCCACAAATGCCCCTTTGCCAATAGTGACAGGTGCCACCAAGTTGCTGTTGCAACCAACAAATGCCTGGTCGCCTATTACTGTGCAATGTTTTTCCTGACCATCATAATTAACTACAATGGTTCCCGCGCCAAGATTGGCATGGCTGCCAACTTGGGCATCACCTACATAGGACAGGTGGGATATTTTACTATTATTACCAATATCAGATTTTTTAATTTCTACAAAATTGCCCACCTTTACCCCTTGGCGCAAGACCGTGGCTGGACGCAACTGAGCAAATGGACCTACCGTTACATTGTCTGCCAGTGTACAGCCGTTGAGCACCGAGTGCCGCACAGTCACATAGTCGCCAATAATGCTATCTGTAATCTCTGTGTTTGGGCCAATCGTACACCCCTTGCCGACTTCCACCGTACCCCGTAGCGAGGTGTTAGGAAAAAGGATGGTATCGGCACCAACACGGACATCAATGTCTACATAAGTAGTGGCGGGGTCTACCATTGTTACCCCGGAAACCATCAACCGCTGGTTAATCTGCTGTCGCAGCAGAGAAGAGGCTTGGGCAAGCTGGCTGCGATCATTTACACCAAGAGCATGGCGATAATCCTCCAGACAAAATGAGGAAACCATCAGCCCTTTGCCGATCAAAAGGGCTATACAGTCAGTTAGGTAATATTCTCCTTGGGCATTCTTATTGCTCAGGCGCTTGAGTACGTCTAGCAGCGCCTCTGCCGCAAAAACGTACGTCCCGGTGTTAATTTCCGCAACTATCTTTTCCTGCGCATAAGCATCTTTTTCTTCCACGATTTTTTCAAGCGCACCGGAGGCAGAACGGATAATTCTACCATACCCAAATGGGTTTGGCACACAGGCTGTAAGCACTGTGGCAGCCGCAGCAGTCTGCCTATGCTCTTTGAGCAGTCCGGCCAGCGTCTCTGAGGAAAGCAGTGGCGTGTCACCACAAAGAACCATCACTTCTCCTCTGCCTGAAAGCAGCGGGACTGCCTGCATCACAGCATGTCCCGTTCCCAATTGTTCTTCCTGGAGCGCAAATTGGACAGAATTACCAAATAATGCTTTTACTTCTGCCGCGCCATGGCCCACCACCACAATTTTAGCTGAACTGAGATTTTCCAGCGCTGAAAGCACATGCCCTAGCAACGGGCGTCCACAGATTTCATGCAGCACTTTTGGGCGTTTTGACCTCATCCTTTTTCCTTCGCCTGCCGCAAGGATCACAGCCGTCACATCAGTCATTATTTTTCCTCCTTGCCAGTGTAGTCACGATACATCTCAAAAACCTCTTAACTGCCAATTATTATTTGTCAAAAGACAAAAAAAAGGAGCTCTCTGCTCCGGAATTACGCTCCGACTAATTCTCTCTCTAATTCTGAGCCGTACGCTACCAGAACGGCTGACTGAATAATCTCACGCGTCTCTGATGTGATCGGATGAGCAATATCCTTAAATTCTCCGTCAGGCGTACGCTTACTGGGCATAGCAACAAACAACCCGTTATTGCCTTCGATTACTCGCACATCATGAACAACAAATTGATGCTCTAAAGTAATTGAAACAATAGCTTTCATCTTGCCGTCACTATTCATTTTCCTAATTCTAACATCGGTAACCCTCATGATATCACCGCCTCTCCCAGCCTCAGTCTGCTTCCTTGTGCTATTTCCACAAGGAGAGGGAAATTCCTGCTTTAGTTAGGAAATATTTAACAAAACCACCACTTACAACAACTCCCTCTTTGCTAACTCCAGATCAGAAGGTTTATCGACATCGGTACCGATTTCAGGGAAACGGGTAATCACTGCTTTCCCGCTCAAAGCAAATAGGGCAGAAAAACGTGTTTCCAATTCAGAGAGAGTAAGCTGCCTTGCTATGAACCGAAAAATAAATTTACTCCCCAACAATCCGGCAAGCTTAATCGGGCTTTTCCGAAGCGAAAAAACCTGCTCAAGGCGGGGAAGTGCTTTATCTAGGCTGGCGGGATTCAACAAAAACAAATTTCCTCCGGTAAAAGTGCCATCACGAAGTTGCACATATGTCCGCTTCACCCCGGGGAAGCGCTGCTCGTTATCTTCTTTGCTCACAATTGGGTAATAAAAATCCCATTCGTAAGGCTTGCATTGCTTAAGAAAACTGCTGACAGCCTCCGCCTTTAAAAATGGGAGGTCCGCAGCAACAATCAGAAAGTGTGCCCTTGGTTTAAGGATGTCCACGCCCTTACGCAAGTTTTCAGGCACATTGTGGGCTTCAGACACGGCGATAATCTCGTAGCGCTCAATCAGGGGCGCCAGCTCATTTATCGGCCCTACCACCACAATTCTGCCAACTTCACCCGTTTTTTTTAGTGCCTCCAAGACGTATGCCAACATCGGCTTACCATGAATCGGGATAAAAGCTTTGTTTGCCAAGCCCGTATATTCGATCAATTCTTTCTCTTTTCCGCCTCCAGCCAGAATCACCACATCAAACATCCCGGTCC
>JAGXSK010000260.1 GCA_018333845.1 Clostridia bacterium
TTGTATTAGTCGTACCTGATTTACAGTCATATTCAATGTTTCTGCTACTACTCTCCGGACATTAAATGGGCTCTTACATGGACAATAAACAATTACTCCATTCAATGTAGAAACTGCTACTGCAGCCTCTGGTTCAATTGCAGCATGTTGTACCCTATGTGTACTAAAAGTCCTCTCAATTGTTAAATCTGCTTCTGAAAATGCTCTATCAGTGGAACCCTTGCGAACTTTGTAGTGGCAGACCAAATTTGAATCTTCATGAATTATCGGTGCTCCAGATTCAAGTGCAGCTTCTGGATCAAATACACTTGGAAGCTCCTGGTATTGCACTTTGATCTGTTTACAGGCATCAATTGCAGCATCCTCGTTTTCAGCCGCAACCAATGCAACTCCATCCCCTACATATCTAACAGTACCTTTTGCAAGGACAGGTCTTTCTTTGTCTTGACAAGCAATGCCTGGTATATCCCTATGGGTAAGTATCATGACTACACCAGGAGATTTGCTTGCTGTTTGAATGTCAATATCCTTCACCAGTGCATGGGGGTACGGGCTTCTTAATACCTTTAAATGCAGCAGGTTATCAAATGTTAAATCGCCAGCATATTTTGCATTTCCCGTAACCTTTTCTACAACATCTACTCTTATGTCATTATAATCATTCATTCTAAACCACCACCTACTGTTTTACGAATATACCTCTGTCTTGGGAAGGGCTAATTAAGCGCCCACCTGTTCAGCCTTTGAACCCGCCATCATCATGCCAATTTCTTCTATTGTTATTTTGTCAGGATCAACTATACCCATAATTTCTCCTTCATAGATTACAGCAATTCTATCACTTAAGGCAAAGATCTCATCTAGTTCTGTAGATACAAGGAGTACTGCTTTGTTGTCATCACGTTGTTCAACTATTTTTTTATGAACAAACTCTATAGCCCCACAATCAAGACCTCTTGTAGGGTGCATGGCTATTAAAAGATCTGGATCTCTGAATATTTCTCGTGCCAGGACTAACTTCTGTTGATTGCCACCGGAGAGATTCTGGGCCAAGACATTCTCATTTGGTGTTCTTATGTCATACTCTTCAATAAGCTTACATGAGTGTTCCTGTATAAATTTCCAATCTAAAAATTTAAATCTGCCTTTTGAAAAAGGAACTTTATAGTGAGTTTGTAAGATGAAGTTCTCTTTTAACGTCATTCCTAGAACTAATCCCATTCGATGCCTATCTTCTGGAATATGAGAAACCTTGCTTTCTAAAATTTCACGAGGATGCAGATTAGTAATGTTTTTATCATTTAGGTACACGTTTCCACTAATAGCTTTACGTAAACCTGTAATAGTTTCTACCAATTCTGATTGGCCGTTACCATCTACTCCAGCAATCCCAAATATTTCTCCCGCTCTCACTTCAATAGATACATTGTTAAGCGCCCTGAGTCCTTTATTATTAAGGGCTGTCAAATTATCAACTTTCAAAATAGTTTGTTTTGGAGCTGCTGCTACCTTATCAACTTTAAAGCATACATTTCGGCCTACCATCATTCGTGCTAATTCATCCTTAGTTATGTCTACTGTTTGTACAGTCCCTACTGTTTTCCCTCGTCGAAGTACTGTAACTCGATTACTTATTGCTTTTACTTCGTTAAGCTTATGGCTAATAAATATGATTGTATGACCTTCCTCAGCTAGTCTACGAATCATTTTAAATAGATCTGTTGTTTCTTGTGGTGTTAAAACTGCTGTGGGCTCATCAAGTATTAATAATTTAGCCCCCCTGAATAATACTTTAATAATCTCTACTCTTTGTTGTTGTCCTACGGATAACTGCCATATTTTAGCATAGGGGTCAATGTTCATACCATATTGTTTAGAGATTTCAGTTATTTTTTTTGCTGAATCCTTGATATTTAAAAAGGTACCCTGTATCAGTCCCAAGATTATATTTTCAACCACGGTTAATGGAGGTATAAGCATGAAGTGTTGGTGAACCATGCCTATGCCTAGCTTAATTGCGTCATTTGGGGAAGCAATCTCTAACTCCTCACCATTGATAAGAATCTGACCAGAGGTTTGTTTATATAGACCATAAAGAATATTCATTAATGTACTCTTTCCAGCACCATTTTCTCCAAGTAATGCATGAATTTCTCCTTTTTTTACCATAAAATTAACATTATCATTTGCTAAGACTCCTGGAAATTGTTTTGTAACATTAATCATTTCCAATAAGTTGCTCATTTGACCACCTCTATAGTTATTTATTTGTTCCAAAGCTGGTGATCTTGCACTAGGTCAGAAGCTTTTAGGTCTAAGCCTTGTTTCCTCATAGCCCATTCTTTTCTTCCTATGGCTGCGATCATTGTTGCCTCGGCAACACCTCGGCCTAGACCACGTACTGTGTTCATACCAACTTCATCTTCAGCTGCACCTTGAGATTTTCCATCTTTAGTCCATACAGTTCCTCCCGAATAACATCCTCCTAAACCACCTGAAACTAATATCTCGTGCATAAGATAAAAATTTATAATTGCTTGAAGAGTTGTCTCTTGACCACCATGTCTTGTGCCACCTAAGGAGATTGCTCCTCCGACTTTATTTTTCAGAATTCCTGGGTAAACCAAATAAATTGGTCTAAGACGATTAAAACAGGCAGTTAATTGAGCTGTAATATTCATGTCATAAACAGGTGAACCTATTATATACCCATCAGCTTCTAAAAATAACTCTTCTAATTCTTTAAAATCATCTTCAATAAAACACATGGTTTTATTTTTGATACATTTATCACAATGTACACAATAGCCTATTTTTTTCCCGCGGACACTCCATAACTTTGTTGATATACCGGGTACTTCCTCAACTGCTGTTAAAGCCTCCCTTACCGCATAATCTGTTGCACCTTTTCTTGGGCTGCCAGATATCCCTAATATTTTGATCAGAATAATCACCTCGTTTTATATATCTAAGCAAGGAACACAATTGAAATGTTCCTTGCCTAGGTAACTACTAAATATTTGTGAATACTGTCTACCTTGTGGATAGTATGCTGATAGTACAAAATAAGTTAAAAAATTTATTGGTAATCAGAGATTTTAAGTTTTCCACTTGTTATTTCTTCAATTATCTCATCAATTCTATCTTTAACTTCTTGGGGAACTTTATTTTCAAATCCATGCCATGAAGAAAGAAAAACTGCTCCTTCTTTTATTCCTAACTCATAAAATTTCGGTTCTAAATTACCTGCTATATAGGTTTCAACGATAAAGGACATTAATCTTGGAACGCTTTTAATAGCACTAACTAAAACTGTATCAGGTGCTATTGGATTCTGATCCTGGTTGCTAGCAATAGCCAATACGCCTCTTTCTCTAGCTGCCTCGATTACGCCCAAACCTGCCTGGTTAGCATTACCCATTACTATATCTGCTCCTTGGTCAATCATGGCTAAAGCAGTTTCCTTGGCTTTTGAAACATCTTCATTAGTTCCTGTTAATGTAGTAAGAACTCTTGCATCTGGATTAACATATTCTACCCCTTCTTTAAAACCTTGAATTGATAAGGATATGGGTGGAATTTCAGCTCCGCCGATGCCGCCAACCACATTCGTTTCTGTCATTAATCCTGCTACAACTCCCATGAGAAATCCTTGTTGCCTGTTAGCTAAATTGGCCGACCCTAAATTCGGGGGTTCTGAAATATTGCTGCTAACTACGATAAATTTTACATCAGGAAAATCTGGTGCAACGCTTTTGGCTGCCTCACCAAATTGGAAACCATGCCCGAATATAATATCATAACCTTGAATAGCATAGCCCCTGAAGTATTCTTCCATGTCAGATGGTGAAACGCTTTCAACATATGATGTTTCTACCCCAAATTTCTCTTCGGTTCCCATAAGACCCTCATAAGCTGATGCATTCCAACCCATGTCATTTATAGGTCCAGATAGCAAAAGTGCAACCTTTATAGCTTTCTCTTGAGGCTCCCCATTGGGTTCACTGGTTGGTGCATTTTGGCCGCAACCAACAGCAAGAAAAGCAACAGTTACTAAAACTATCAACATAATAAAAAGATTCTTTTTCATTTTTCAAACATCCCCCTTCTTTTTTGTTACATACGAACAAAATTTTCGTCAAGCTAATTTAAACTATGTGTTGTTTAAAATCACCTGCCTTTAAGGTACTTTGTAAACTTTTTATTTGTAATTCCTAGTAACTTTTTTGAGGTGCCTTCATCTTTTTCAAA
>JAGXSK010000261.1 GCA_018333845.1 Clostridia bacterium
TTAACCATATTCCTATCCAGGGGAAATGTGGTGCCTGCAAGGGCTCCGGAACCCAGGGGCATCATATCGGTTCTTTTATGTGCATCCTTGAACCTGTGAATATCTCTATAAAACATTTCCCAGTAAGCCATACAATGATGGGCAAAGGTTACTGGCTGGGCTTTCTGCAGATGGGTGTATCCCGGCATGATGGTATTTATATGCTTTTGGGCCAGATCCAATAGTGTTTTTTCTAACTTAACAAGCAGCTGGATTATGTAAACTATTTCCTCTTTTAAATAGAGCCGCACATCTAGTGCCACCTGATCATTTCTGCTGCGTCCAGTATGGAGTTTCTTGCCAACATCCCCGATTTTTTGGATTAAAAGGGTTTCCACATTCATATGGATATCCTCTGCATCCTGGGAGAATTCAAGTTTGCCTTCTTCTAACTCCTTTAATATAGCTTCTAATCCGCTGATAATTTGTTCAGCCTCATATGTTGAAATTATTCCACATTTTCCAAGCATCCTGGCATGGGCAATACTACCCCTTATATCCTGTTTATACAATCTCTTATCAAAGGAAATTGATGAGTGAAAGTCTTCCACAAGCTTATCTGTCTCTTTAGAAAAACGACCGCCCCATAGCTTCATGCTTATACCTCCAAAGTTTTTTACAAATTATTTTAAATACTTGTACGCTGTGCTTATATTTTGGTATCGCTTTCTAAATTATACACCAAGGCATATTTTTCAGGGGATTTAATTTAAATATATTTAAAAGATTTCACTGCAAAAAGTACGCGTGTCATGAATCCGAAAGACTTTCTCACGCAATTTGACAGTAGGGAATAATCATCATATTTACACTATTTGTATTTTGTAGGCTTTTAGCCAGCAATTGATCTGGTATAGATATGCATAAAACTGAGCTTCACCCATCAACTGGCCAAACCAGGGGAGTCCAATATCTTTTTGGCTGTTCTTTAGGATATTGTTAACAAAAGATACATTAATTAAGGGAAGTATAGGTGAATTCTTGTCAGTAAGAATATTTTTAACCAGGTTTTTTGTTGCCTGTAAATACTGGGGATTGTGGGTCTTTGGATAGGGGCTCTTTTTTCTCCATAAGATATCATCTGGCAAAATACCTGCAAGGGCTTTTCTAAGCAGTCCCTTTTCTCTACCCTTGAGCTGCTTAACACCCCATGGAATATTCCATGCATACTCTACAAGCCTGTGGTCACAGAAGGGTACCCTTACCTCAAGACCAACAGCCATACTCATCCTATCCTTTCTATCAAGCAAAGTAGGCATCCATCTAGTAATAGTCAGGTAAAGTATTTCTCTAATTCGAGCTTCTCTTGCACCTTCACCTGGTATTTTCGGCACCTCAGATAGGGCTTCCTGGTATCTGTCCTGTATGTATTGTCTTGGGTTAAGGCGCTTTCGCAGGTCGTGAGAGAGAACCTTCTCTCTCATATCAATATTGGTTGACCATGGAAATGTTCCTGAATTAATAAGGTCCTCTCTATGAAACCAGGGATAACCTCCAAATATCTCGTCAGCACACTCTCCTGACAAGGCAACAGTTGCACCTTTTTTGATCTGTTGGCAAAAAAGTAAAAGAGATGCATCAACATCTGCCATACCAGGCAGATCTCTTGCATGTACAGCCGCACCCAAAGCCTTTATCTGTTCCATGGTACCCAGGTTTATATAATGATGCTTGGTAGTTAAGTATTCCACCATTACTTTTATCCAGGGATTGTCTGAATCAGGCTGAAAATTATTTGACTTGAAATGAATATCATTATCAATAAAATCAACTGAATAAGTATGGATGGGTCCATTCCCCTGCCTCTTAAGCTCTTGAGCTGCCACTGCTGTAATTGCACTTGAATCTACTCCCCCTGATAATAAGGTACATACAGGAACATCAGCCACCAGCTGTCTGCTAACTGCATCACAAAAAAGATATCTTGCCTTTTCTAATGTTGTTTTTAGATCATCTTCATGATGGCAGCTTTCTAAAGCCCAGTATGTTCCTGTCTTTAGGCCATTTCGGTTTAGTATTAGATAGTGACCTGGTTTTATCTCTGATATTTCCTTAAACACCCCATGCCCTGGAGTTCTAGCTGGCCCTAGGAGAAGAATTTCCGCCAGGCCTTCTAGATTTATCTTTGGCTCAACATAGGGATTAGCTAACAAGGCTTTTTGTTCTGAGGCGAAGATAAATCTATTGTTTTGATAGCTGTAAAACAGGGGCTTTACTCCCATTCTATCCCTTGCTAGATATAGTGTTTCGTCTCCATCATCCCAGATAGCAAAGGCAAAAATACCATTATAATGTTCCACACATGCAGGGCCCCATTCCAAATAACCTACTAAAATCACCTCTGTATCAGATCTTGAGTAAAAGTTATGTCCTCTTGCCTGTAGTTCTTGACGCACTTCATCTGTATTGTATAATTCACCGTTATATACTATTACATGATTTCTGTTTCCTGCCTGACGTACCATTGGCTGTAAGCCACCCTCAGGATCAACCACAATAAGTCTCCTGTGGACCAGGGATACCCTTTGTGAAACCCACATCCCATCTGCATCAGGACCCCTATGTGCCAGTACTTCCATCATTCTCTTAACCTGCTTTTTTCTGTCCCCTCTGGTCAAATCATTCTCCCAATCTATCCACCCTGCTATTCCACACATTTTCCATCAGCCTCCTTGAAAATGATTTTCTTTATCAGCAATATCATATGCAAGGAGAAACTTTTGGTGCTTGTACATGCTGCATTTTTTAAACAGGAAATGCATCCATTAAAACAGAAAATGCACCCAAAATGTCAATTTGTCAAGCCTGACCCTCTATAACCACATTTGTTCTTGATAGCAGATATTTTATCAAGTATCATTAATGTAAAATGTAATATAAATATTTTATAAGAAGATACCATTAATGTATTAAAGGAAGACTACCATGATTAAACTCCGAGAATTAATTCTGGGCAAAAAGAGAATACAAAGGCCTCTAGAAGCCATACAGGTAGGCATATCCCCTATTTGCAATTTAAAGTGCACCTTTTGCCCCACAACATTTATAGCGGAAGAAAAATCAGAGCTCATGACTTTTAAGGATTTCTCGCTGCTTGAGCCTTATTTTTCATGGACCAATTGGGTTTATCTCCAGGGATGGGGCGAACCATTGCTAAACAAAAGCATATGGGAAATGGCTGCCCTGGTAAAGGCTTCTGACACCAAGGTGGGTTTTACAACTAATGGAACCTTGTTAAATGAGGATATTGCCCAGAGACTTATCAAAGATAGGATAGATTTGGTTTCTATCTCCGTGGCAGGGCATGCCTCAGAAATTCATAATACGCTTAGAAAGGGTTCAGAATTTATTACTATTATAAATAATGTAAAATACTTGATTGATCTAAAGAAAAAGCTTCGTTCAGCTACTCCCAAGGTAAGCCTATCTTACATGCTAACAAAGGACAGCATAATGCACCTTCTAGAAACAGTTAAGCTGGCCTATAAAATAGGGGCTGATGATTTATATGCTATAAATCTAGATTATGTATTCAGTCATGAGGCTGACGAGAATAAAGTATTTAACTGGGGAGGAAAACCCCGTGATGATTATGAAAGGATCACTGGAGATTCTAAAAAAATAGCCGCAGAGCTAGACTTCTCCTTTAGATCCTATTTATTAAGCATGGAGGAACAAGAGCCTGTTTGCGAGCTAAATCCAAATAGATTTGTATTTATTACCGCAGATGGAGATGTAACACCTTGTACCTATTTAGGCAGAAAGATAAACCCAAGGGTATATGAAGGCAGGCTAATTGAATTACCAAGGAAAACCTTTGGTAATATTAAAGTCAATACTTTTGAAGAAATCTGGGAAAGAGCAGATTATCAGGAGTTTCGTAACAGGTTCACTGTCCGCCTGCAGGAATATAATATGCTAATGAGTGCCTTTACTGACCATGAGCCTAACCTGCTGCGGATAAAGGAAGCCGAAAAAAAATACGCAGAGGGTTTAAAGAAAAACCCCCTGCCTGTAGAATGCCAAAGCTGCCCAAAGGCATATGGAATTTAAGTTTTAATTGAGCTTGCCTGCATTATTTAACAATTTCAGAGAGTTTTCTCTAAAGATAAGGGTTAGCTCGTCCTCTTTCAGGCCTCCCTGCTCCTTGATATCTTCTATAAACAGGGTAAAGTCAGCTTCCCTTTGCTTTCTTGGATATAACAGCAGGGGAAAGTCTGAGCCAAATAGTATTTTTTCAGCACCAACAAGCCCAGTTACTGCTTTAAAAACACCCATTTTATATAATAGTGGGCTCCCAGCTGAATCGTAATAAACATTTTTCATGGTTTCCCTGACCTCTGGCCAGAGTTCAAAATATGGCAGACCTCCGCCCCAGTGGGCAAGAATCAGCTTTAAATCCGGCAGCCTCCTGGCCAGCTCATAAAAGCCTTGTATGGGAGTAGGATCCTTGC
>JAGXSK010000262.1 GCA_018333845.1 Clostridia bacterium
AATCAAAAAGATCCCCCAGCAATGACTTGCGTTTACGTTTGTGCTCATGGTAATCCCGGTCATCACTATAACTTTTCGGGCGGCGTTCTTCTCTATCTTCGCCCCGGGGCACTGAGAATTCTATAATTTTGTCCAATTCGCCACGATCAAGCCAAACTCCCCGGCATTTAGGGCAGTAGTCAATTTCTACACCCTGTCGTTCCGCCATCTTTAAATCAACGTTACTGCATACTGGACACATCATGGCTTTCACCTCCTATCTCTTTATATTATGGTATTATTTCTAAAAACCTTCAGCCTTATTCTAACATAAACGGCAAAAAGGCACAATATTGCACACTAGTGTCAGACGTGTGTCAGGAACAATTTCTATTTCTTCTCAACTTCACTGTAGGCTTGTCACGTATTTCTCCCACTCTTAATTTTCTATAGTTTATGTTTCCTTGCTAATGGGTCTTATTACCCTATTAAAATTAATGAAAAGGAAAAAGCCAGCGGCGCTAGAAAAATTGTGCCGCTGGCCTTAAGCTAATATAAGCTGATATTTGATAACGGTATTTTTATTTGAAGAGCAGATTGTAAAGAACTTGTGTGATTTCAGCCCGTGTAGCGCTGGAGGCTGGGTTTAACTTGTTATTGCTTCCTGTGATAATACTTGCCTCGACAAGATCAGATAAAGCTTCCCTAGCCCAATCTGCCACCTGGCCGGCATCACTGAAAGCGGAAAGTTCCTAGGTGCTGCCGGCATCTGTGAAATTCTGTATCTGAGAAGATGCTCCTTGATTTTGTGGATTTATCTGATATGTGTTCATGAGCAGTACCACAAATTGAGCTCGTGTAAGCTTTGCCTCTGGGCTGAATTGATTGTCTCCAGTGCCGGAGGTTATTTCCCTGGCAGCGATAAAGTCCACTGCATTTTTATACCAGGCATTAGCCTTAACTGAGTATTTTTAAATTGTATCAATATTTAGCGAAAATATTTTCATTATTCAGATTAAATTGTAAAAGTTTTTTCATTGAATCACATAAGCAAAAATAATACAGTAAATCATGAACCTATATTATAAAATATTAAAGGGAAGAGGAGGAAAGGTATGGATTATTTACAAATTGCCAACAGCGCCCCCATGTGGCTGGCAGCAGGTGCTGCAGTTTCCCTGGTTTTATTCCAGGCTTTTATCTTTGCCAAAAAATCATATGCAACAGGTAAGGAAATCGGGTTAACAGAAGACCAAATGAAAAGTGCAATGAAGAGTAGTTTTATCACGTCTTTAGGACCATGCATTGTTATTCTGACAGGGTTGTTAGCACTTTTAGTCACCGTGGGAGGGCCAATGTCATGGATGAGGTTGTCCTTCATAGGCTCAGTAATGTTTGAATTAATGGCAGCGGGCTTTGGCACAGAAGCAGTTGGCGTCAAGATGGGTATTGACCCAATGACGAATGTAGCCTTTGCCAACGCAGTATGGACAATGACCCTTGGTTCCATAGGCTGGATTATTTTTGCAACCCTGTCAGCAAGTCGAATGGACAAGGTACAACAAAAAGTTTCCAGGGGAGATAAAGGACTTATAAAAGTAATATCAATAGCTGCCATGCTGGGAGCCTTTAGTTCCCTGGTATCAGGGCACATAGTCGCGCTGAATAATAATACCATAGCAGCACTGGCAGGGGGAGCCATTATGCTGGTATTATCCCCCCTGGCTGACAAGAATAATATTAAATGGTTGAAAGAATGGGCTTTGGCAATTGCTTTGTTTGGTGGTATGTTAGTTGCAGTGGTGCTTTAACTTGAAAATAAGGAGGTTACCGTAATGGATAAAAATAAAGATATCTTTGAAAGTGATTATTTACCTTATATCAACAAATGGGGTAAGCTCACCAACTGGCTGGGTGTGCTTGCTTCCTTTGGACCGGCCCTGGTTCTTTTAGTTGTATTTGATATTATCCCGCCTGCCAGCGCAATCCTTACCGCCCTCATAGCAATAGCAAGTGTAGTTGGCATCGTCTGGATCATAGAACCAATATCCTATTTCCCAATCATTGGTGTGCCAGGAACCTATATGGCATTTATCTCAGGGAATATTTCAAATCTAAGAATTCCTGCTGCAGCAGTATCCCAAAAAGTAGCCGGAGTAGAACCAGGAAGCAAGGAAGGCGCCATTATAGCAACCCTGGGCATGGCCGTATCAGTTATTGTTAATATTATCATCTTGACATTGGGAGTATTTGCAGGGACTGCCATCCTATCCAAATTGCCCCCAGCGGTGATAGATGCATTCAAATTCTTGCTGCCATCACTATTTGGAGCTGTTTTTGTTCAATTCGCCCTTATGAAGCTTAAGATTGCACCAATAGCCTTGGCTCTGGGAATTGGACTTACACTTGCTGTAAACGCAGGGATATTCAATTTCTTGCCAGGCAGGCCAACTTATGTTGTTACGTTAGGAGCAGTATTTGGTACAATAGCCATTGCTGCAGCCCTCTATAAAAAAAATAAATCTTAAGTAAGGGAGATGCAGCAGATGCAGCAGATGAAAAAAACAGATGTACTGAAATGTCTTAATAGCATAAATGACGAAATCCAGGATTTAAGCCTCAAAATATGGAGCAGCCCAGAAATTTCAGGTAAAGAAAAAGAATCGGCGAATTTATTCAGAAAAGTACTAAAAGACAATGGCTTTGAAATCAAAGAAATCCATGGCATGGAGCATGCTTTCATAGCTGAGTATGGCAGCGGTTCACCTGTTATAGCCGTACTGGGTGAATATGATGCACTGCCTGGGTTATCCCAGAAGGTAGATACAAAATTTAATCCAGTTGAAGAAAATGGTCCGGGACATGGCTGCGGACACAATCTCCTGGGAGGAGCGGCACTGGGCGCAGTACTGGCCATTAAGAAATATCTGGAACAATGTGAGATGAGCGGAACAATCAGATTTTACGGTTGTCCCGAAGAGGAAACCCTGGCAGGCAAGGTGAAGATGATCAAAAAGGGTGCTTTCCATGGCTGTGACCTTGCTCTGAGCTGGCATCCAATGAGTGTCAACACAGCTCTAGAGAATGCATTTTTAGCTAATAACTCAATTAAATTCAGGTTCCACGGAATATCCTCCCATGCAGCACAATCACCTGAGGCTGGGAGAAGTGCACTTGATGCAGTTGAGCTAATGAATGTAGGGGCTAATTATCTAAGAGAGCATATCATTGACAAGGCTCGTATCCATTACACCATTACCAATGCAGGCGGTGCGCCAAACATTATCCCCAAGGAGGCAGAATCTTGGTACTATGTAAGGGCGCCTCACAGAAAAGACGTGGAAGAAATAACCGAGAGATTATTTAAGGTAGCAAAGGGAGCAGCAATGATGACAGAAACAACAGTGGACTGCGAGATCATCAGTGGCTGCTATGAGATGCTGCCCAATAAAGTACTATTTGATTTAACATATAAAAACATGGTGGAAATAGGTGCCCCGAGTTATACAGAGAAGGAGCTGGCATTTGCCAAAGGACTCCAAGAAACCATAGATCCCAATATAGTGGAAGGTGAAATTAAGAAATACCTGTCACCCGACAGCAATGAAAAAACATATATTCATCAGGGAGTTCTGGAAAAAGAGAAAGCAGATACAGTTGTGATTGCAGGTTCCTCAGATAGTGGGGA
>JAGXSK010000263.1 GCA_018333845.1 Clostridia bacterium
AGTTCCCTTGAGACCCTGTTGGATTTTCTAACACCATGGCTAAAGGGAAGAAAGTATGATATTACTGTCCGAGCTCCTGGCAGCCACTGCTCAGGTTCAATATGATGCAAACCAACAATGTCTTCTTCCTTTAATTTCTCAAAAAGCTCATCCCTGGGATTGGCAAAGCCAAATAGTGGTGCCTCAAATATCTGCAGTTTGTCTAATTCTTCTATATAGTTCATAGGATTATTAAGGATAAAATCAACGGCCTTTGTAATGATATTTTCTGCCCTTTGCATAATGGTATTCCCCCTATGGATTAGTTTTAATAATTTATGGAACCTGCAGGCTTTTTCCCCGTCTAATAAAACATGGGTAAACTTAAGAGGAGATGATGAAAATGAAAAACAAGATTGTTGTCTTGGTTATATTAGTAATTCTACCTTTAATAGTTATTTCCTGTTCTTCAAAGCCAGAAAAGGAGCCTGACATTACAGGCATAATTTACTCAATAACTGAACAATCAATTTTAGTGGTGGAGGGAGTTGTTGATTTGAATACCAGCTATGATGAATGGTTTGAACAGGGCAAGCTGGCAATTAGTTTTACCGTCAATGATAAAACTATAATCAAGCAGGAAAAACAAGAATTAACCTTTAATGATCTGAAAGAAGGGCAAATGGTCAAGGTATGGTCTATCGGTCCTCTGGCAGAATCATACCCAATGCAGGGCACTGCAAGGGAGATCATTGTTCTTGACTGATTGAAGCGAAAAATAACCTTTTCACAGTAAGGTTATTTTTTATTTACATTAAGTGAATGTTAACTAATATTAAATTAATTTGGCACTATTAAATCTTCACTTTTTCTTCACTTGATTTTCATACAATATAAAATTGATATATGGTATAAATATTATTACAATTAGACATTGCTTAAGTATATGTATGCTTTAGATAAAGTTTTTTGAAAAAGAGGAGGTGCTAACGTGAAAATAATTATTGAAGAAAAAGCAATGGATTATATCAAGAAACTAGGAGGCAAAATTACCATTAACTGCATGAGAATCGGCAAGGGATGACATGGCGGCATGAGAATGCCTACCGTGGAAGTAGGAGAGCCACAAAAAAATAAAGACAACTATACATTAATGAACATTGGGGAAATAATGCTGTACATATCTCCCTCACTGGTACCTGTAAAAAATGAGATAAATATTTCACTAAAAGGCTTTTTATTTATGAAGGATTTTGATGTTAAAGGTTTTAAGTGTGAATAAATCCTCTCAATTGACTAAAAATTCTTAAAAGGATATTCATAGTTTGTGGCGAATATAATAAAATGCTTCAGTTAATTACATTTTAACTAGCTTATTACATTTTTAACAACTTAAGTGGTGATTGATTTATGGATAAAAATATGTGTCTGGACAATCTTAAAGAACTTTATCAGAGATATCATGATTTAAAGGCCCCCCCCTATCTCTCTGATTTAAAAATGGACTTATATGCCCATTTTTACCAGACAAATCAAAAATACTTTGGAAGCAAGAAAATAACTCTCTGGCGTCTAGATAATGAAGAGCATTGTTTCACAAAATATTTTGAATATATTGATATATTTTGCGTGAATCAGATGGTAGAAGCATTAAAAATTGCTTTAGACAGGCTGGTCAAGCCCCATCCAGATCATATGAAAACAGTAATTACTGGTGTGATTGTTGCTAATGGTAAGGTCCCACTAGAGGTAATTAAGGCCGTCAAGAAATTTAGCTATAAAAAAGTTTTTAAACTGTACCTATTTGGCTGGGCTGAAATAAGATTAGTTTTAATAGATTTATCATCTAGACAGGTAATCTGCAATGCTTCAGGAAGGGAGGTGCAAAATTTTTTTGAAGGCTTGTTTAATAGATGATAAATATATCACGTTACCATAAAGGAGGTTAAGTAAAACAATGAGTGCATTAGTACTGATTTTCATAGGTATTATCTGCTTCTTGATAGCTTACATTGCTTATGGTGCATGGCTTGCTAAACAATGGGGGATTGACCCCACTAAAGAAACTCCTGCCTGCTCCAAGTATGACGGCGTGGACTATTGTCCTGCCAAAGCACCTGTGCTTTTGGGGCACCACTTTTCTTCTATAGCTGGAGCGGGGCCTATTGTTGGACCAATAACAGCCAGCATTTTTGGTTGGGTTCCTGTGGCCTTGTGGATCATCATAGGATCTATCTTTGTTGGGGGCGTCCACGACTTTGGCTCCCTTTTAGCATCTGTTAGACATGGAGGAAAATCCATAGGCGAGGTAATTGAGGCTAATATAGGAAAGTTTGGCAAGAAACTCTTTGCCTTATTTGCCTGGCTGACCCTTATCCTGGTAGTAGCAGCATTTCTTAATATTACAGCCAACACCTTTGTATCCGTTCCTTCAGCAGGAACAGCATCTTTACTGTTTATCTTTTTAGCAATACTGTTTGGCTTTGGTTTAAACACCAAAAAATTCGGTCTGGGACTGGGAAGTGTTATTGGCATCGCCTTGCTTTTACTTTGTATCTATATCGGTCAAATGTACCCCCTGAGCCTACCCTTTACTACTTGGGCTTATATCTTAATTTTTTATATTTTTGCTGCCTCGGTATTGCCTGTATGGCTGCTGCTGCAGCCCAGAGATTATCTAAACTCTTTCTTGCTTTATGCCATACTAGCTGGAGCTGTAATAGGTATTTTCATCTTAAATCCAACCCTTGAACTCGCTCCTTACAAGGGTTTCTATGTCAATAACATGTATTTGTTCCCCATGCTCTTTGTAATAGTGGCATGTGGTGCAGTTTCAGGCTTTCATTCCCTAGTTGCTTCTGGAACCACATCTAAACAGCTAGAAAATGAAAAGGATGCTAGAATCATAGGTTATGGTTCCATGATGATAGAAGGTATTTTAGCCCTTGTTGCCTTGATTACTGCTGCATATATTATTGGTCCAAAGCTTACAGAATTACTGAAAGGAGGACCTATTAATGTTTTTGCTGATGGTGTTGGTTATTTCTTAACATCCCTTGGCATAAGCCATGCGGTAGGCAAGCAATTTGGCGCTTTAGCTTTGTCTGCCTTTGCTTTAACAACTCTGGACACTGCAACCCGTTTGGGCCGCTTTATTTTCCAGGAGTTTTTTATGGAAGCAGGTAAAGAAGATTCTGTCATGACCAATCGTTTTGTTGCTACAACAATTACAGTAGCTCTGGGCGGAATCCTGGCATTTTATGGTTGGAAAATTATCTGGCCAATGTTCGGTTCTGCAAACCAGCTGCTGGCTGCCCTGGCACTTATTACAGTAGCCGTGTGGTTAAAAAAGTCAGGCAGAAACTATATAATGTTGGTAGTACCAATAATCTTCATGTTCACAGCAACCCTAACAGCCATCTTCTTCTTGGTTCGCAATAACTTCGCTGCAGGAAACTACATCCTGGTGGTAATAGGAATCGCCCTGTTCATCTTAGCTATAGTTTTAATCAAACATGCAGTTACATCTCTTTCAGCCAAGCCTCCCACCGATGCAAATCTTAAGGCGTAAAAGGTATGGATAAATAAAAATTGGAAAAAAACTGACCTTCATAGCAAGGTCAGTTTTTTATGCGCTAATAAAATGTCTAATTATTACCACATGGGAACTGCAGCAACAGCGCAGCCAATTTTTTCAACAGTATGTTCAACACATGAAACTGACACGTCCTTTAACTCCATTTCCCTCATCTTAAAGGATTCCTTAACCATTTCAATTATTTTTTCTTCAGCTTCATCTTTACTCATTTTACCAACCAATTCCATTATTATCCCAAAAGAATCCTTGGATCTACCAACTGCCGCTGCTGCAGCTATGGTAACACCTGGTTCTGTTGAAACTATGGAGCCATAGGCAGTTGGTACTAAACCACCTACAGGCAGTTCTGGTTTGGCAGAATACTGGGCACCTGGTGGTAGAATACTGCTGACCTTTAAAAGGTTTATATTTCCAATGCCCGCCTTTAAAAGGGCTCCATCAAATGCAGTTAACTCCGTTTCACCTTCGGAACTTCCACTTGTTAAAAAATATTTCTTTGGAACTGGTAACATCTTGATCCCCTTTTCATTGATTTTTTTATCCTTTAAACTTGGCTATATTTCTACCATAATATATCTCCAACATTTCTTTTTTGATTCTCTGCTTGATTTTTTTCTTTTCTAGTGATTGCAGGTCTTTTTTGGCAACTCCAAATAGATAGTGGTCCAGGTCAAATTCTTTCAAAATCATCTTGGTATGAAAGATATTCTCCTGGTATACGTTAACGTCAATCATCTGATACATTTGTCGGGTTTT
>JAGXSK010000264.1 GCA_018333845.1 Clostridia bacterium
GGAGCATAGGCAATGATTACAGATGGTCCGGGATAAGCTTCAGCTTCTGCCAGTACCTTTATGGTCTGATTCATATTTGCCCCCATGGCTATTTGAGCAACATAAACTTCACCATAGGTTGTAGCAATTAATCCCAGGTCTTTTTTCCTGGTACGTTTTCCAGCTGCTGCAAATTTAGCTACAGCTCCTGCAGGAGTAGACTTTGAAGCCTGACCGCCTGTGTTGGAGTAAACCTCTGTATCCAGAACCAGGATATTAATGTCTTCTCCTGTGGAAATCACATGGTCCAGTCCACCGTAACCAATGTCGTAAGCCCATCCGTCTCCACCTATGATCCACTGGGATTTTTTAACTAAAAAGTCAACACGATTAGCAATTTCTTTAACTGCAGCATTATCCATATGCTCTGCAAGCAAGGAAACTATTTTAGCTGCAGCATCTTTGGAGATCTGGGCATTATCTTTGCCTTCAATCCACTCACGGAATGCAGCTTCGAGTTCATCACTTACACCCTGCTCAATAGCATCTTCCATAAGCATTCCTAATTTTTCTCTAATTTTCTTAACGCCTAACACCATACCATAACCATACTCAGCATTGTCTTCGAATAAAGAGTTAGCCCAGGCTGGACCTTTCCCTTCTTTATTCGTGCAGTATGGTGTACTTGGAGCTGATCCACCCCAAATGGATGTGCAGCCTGTAGCGTTAGCTATCATCATTCTATCGCCAAATAACTGGGTTATGAGTTTAACATAGGGAGTTTCTCCACAGCCAGCACATGCACCAGAGAATTCAAGTAATGGTTGAACAAACTGGCTTCCCTTTATGGAAGTCAATTCCATGAGGTTATCTTTTATTAATATATTTTTTACAGCGTGGTTCCAGTTATCTGCCTGTAAAGCAATTTGCCCTTCTACTGGCTTCATAATTAAAGCCTTTGTCTTAGCTGGACATACATCTGCACAGCTGCCGCAACCAGCACAATCATATGGACTCACTTGAATGCGGTAATTTAATCCTGCCAATTGCTTGCCAGCAGCCATTTTACTTGCAAAAGTCTCTGGAGCAGCGGCTACCTCTTCCTCATTTAGCAAGAAAGGTCTAATAGCTGCGTGCGGACATACAAGGGCACACTGATTGCATTGGATACAATTATCCATATTCCACTCAGGTACAAAAATGGCAATCCCACGTTTTTCAAAATGACTAGTTCCCTGCGGGAAGGTTCCATCTTCTCTACCAACAAAAGTACTAACTGGAAGTTTATCACCCTGCTGTCTGTTCATTGGGATAACCACTTTCTCAATAAATTCTGGCAGATCAGAAGTAGCTGCTGCTTCCTCAACAGCATTGGACCAATGATCTGGCACGTTAACTTTTATTAAAGCTTCAGCAGCCCTGTCTACCGCCTGCCAGTTCATGGATACTATTTTCTCTCCCTTTTTACCATAGGTATGCTCAATGGCTTCCTTCATATATTTAACCGCATCTCCATAGGGAATTACATTTGCAAGTTTAAAGAAAGCTGACTGCATTACCATATTGATACGGCCACCAAGACCAATTTCACCGGCAATATCTACTGCATTAATGATATAGAAGTGAATATTATTATCGGCAATAAATCTTTTCATTTTGGCTGGTAATTTTTCATCCAATTCCTCTGATGTCCATGTGCAGTTTAACAGGAAGGTGCCACCCTCTTTTAAACCCTCCAATATTTCATACTGATCTACATAAGCCTGCTTGTGACATGCAATAAAATCTGCTTCATCAATTAGGTATGTGGATCTAATAGGTTTTTTACCAAAACGCAAGTGGGAAATAGTTACACCACCTGATTTCTTGGAGTCATATGAAAAATACCCTTGCGCAAACAGGTCTGTATGATCACCAATAATCTTAATTGCATCTTTATTGGCACCAACCGTTCCGTCTGATCCAAAGCCCCAGAATTTGCAGCGTGTAGTTCCTTCGTCAGCAATACGAACCTTATCTAACTCAGGCAAACTAAGACCTGTCACGTCATCCACTATGCCAATGGTAAAACCATTTTTAGGCTCCTGTGCTATTAAGTTGTCGAATACAGCCTTTAACTGACTAGGAGTAACATCCTTGGAACCTAATCCGTAGCGTCCCCCAATAATCATTGGAGCATTTTCCTTACCATAAAATAAAGTTCTTACATCTTCGTATAAAGGTTCACCTAGAGAACCAGGCTCTTTACACCTATCTAACACAGCAATTCTCTTAACAGTTTCTGGCAGCACATCAAAGAAATATTTTGCCGAGAATGGGCGATATAGACGAACCTTAATCATACCAACTTTTTCGCCTTTACTAATTAAATAGTCAACAGTTTCCTCTAAAGCTTCACCTGCTGATCCCATGATGACATATACATATTCAGCATCTGGAGAACCATAATAATTACATGGTCGATAATCTCTACCAGTAATTTCACTTATTTTCTTCATGTAGCCAGCAACAATATCAGGTACTGCTTCGTAAAATCTGTTGCTTGCTTCTTTAGCCTGGAAGAAAACATCTGGATTCTGGGCAGATCCCCTTAAAACAGGATGCTCTGGATTTAAAGCTCTATCCCTAAATTCTTTAAGTGCCTGACGATCAATTAAATCGGCAAAAACTGAATACTCAATAGCCTCTATTTTTTGGACTTCGTGGGATGTTCTAAATCCATCAAAAAAGTGCAAGAAGGGAATTCTGGACTTAATGGCTGCTAAATGGGCAATACCACCCAAATCCATAACTTCTTGTACACTACCAGAAGCTAATAGGGCAAAACCAGTCTGACGACAAGCCATAACATCTGAATGATCTCCGAATATTGATAAAGCATGGCCAGCCACTGCCCTGGCACTTACATGGAATACTCCTGGCAGCAGTTCACCTGCAATTTTATACATATTAGGAAGCATTAATAATAAACCTTGGGAAGCTGTGTAAGTAGAAGTTAGTGCCCCTGCAGCCAAAGAGCCATGAACAGCACCTGCTGCACCAGCCTCGGACTGTAGTTCTGATACAAGCACTTCTTGACCAAAGATATTCTTTTTGCCATTGGCACTCCACTCATCCACAATTTCCGCCATATTGGATGATGGGGTAATTGGATAAATAGCAGCTACTTCTGTCATAGCATAGGAGACGTAACCAGCTGCAGTATTCCCATCCATGGTTTTCATAATTTTTTTCATATTTGATTCACTCTCCCAATGAATTTTAACAGTTAAACATGTCAGATTATAGCATAACTTAAAAACTTATGTTAAAAGCACCCCTCCTTGCCGTTAATCCCCACATGGTCCTTTTTAAGGTACTAGAAATTCAATTATCCCCTTCATTAAACGCCCACTTTAAACATCTCTTGAAAGATTTTTAAAATTACATTCACACTCAAAGAAATTATTATGTAGCAGCAGATACAGGGCGGTTTTAGGAATATTTATAATATTTCCACAAATTATTATTGCTGTTGCAATTAAGTTGCAATTAAATTTTATTTATTTTTATATCTACCATTTTTAAAAAGATATAGCCATTTACAGTATAATGTATACAATTGGCACCGTCAACATAATTTGTCCGACCAGCTTATTGGTAAGACCACCAGGCAGCTTTTTAAATGTTATTGGTGATATATGGAATGTTTGATGTTCTCATGTAAAAAGCTTAAATACCAGCTTTGGCTGGTATTTAAGCTTTTTAACTTTTAACTTTTTTAAAAAGTTACACAAGAAGCTGTAAAACAACCATCAATCCAAGGCCAGGCAATCCAAGTATCCCTGCCGTGAGTATTGTTACTATATTAGCAGGAATATACAAACCAAAAACCTCGCCAATATAGTTAAATGCCCATATTAGTATCATTCCAAATACAAGGGAATAGCCAACCCTAAACACCATTTTTATCGGTCTGACAACAAGTTTATTTAAAATTGCAACTATAACTAGCAATAAGCCTATGCCAAAAACAACCTGCATAAATTCCAAACCCATAAACCTACCCCCTAATAACCCTTTTTAATAAACTAATATGCCTGTTTAAAAATTTTTATGCCAATTTTTGGACTTATAGGAGATCTTCAAGCATATGTTTATTAATAAGTGCCTTGGAGGGATTTAGATGGGTATAATTAAATTTCTTAAAAACTTAACCATTCATAAACCTGATACTATAAGTAAACCAGGCGAATTAGAACTAAAAGTTCTGGAGGCTAAAAAAGACTGGCAAGCCGCACAAAAGGTATGTGATGAAGTAACAGATCCAAAGCACCTGGATAATGCTATTTTAAAAGCCGTTCGTGCAGAAAGAAAGTACATGCATTATTTAAAGCTTATCAAGGAGTCAACAGGCAAGGTGGGCAGTCGGTAAAAATGGTGTGCAGTCCAATTATTATATTTTATTCTTCATGGCCATTTGGATACTTAAATACCTTGCCTTCCCAGTTTCGTATTAAAACATGGCCCCTGCCCTGGGATATTAGGTATTGGGGCAGAATAGGTGTTTTCCCATGTCCATCAGGCGCATTAATAATATACCAGGGAATAGCCATTCCTGAAGTATATCCCCTGAGCTGCTCCATGATTTCCAGGCCATCTTCAATTCTAGTTACAAAATGACTGGTACCTTTAACCGATTTGGCATGGAAGATATAATAAGGTCTAACATGAATTTTTAATAATTCATGATTAAGCTTCTTCATTACATTAGGATTATTATTTATATTCTTTAATAATACCGCTTGATTTCCTAATGCAATTCCTGCCTTGGCCAGCATTTTTGCAGC
>JAGXSK010000265.1 GCA_018333845.1 Clostridia bacterium
AAGAAGCTACACCTGTCCCTGCATTGCAAGTTTTTAGATACATAACAAACCTCCCTTTGAAAATTTTATTAAAAGCACAGGTAACAGCCATGTGATATGCTTGGCCTAATACTAATTATATTATTGGCAATAATATAATTAAAGTTAATTACACCCGGAGGTTGGATGCTTGAATCAGCAGCAAATTATAAATAGATTAAACTGGTTCTATAGCCTTGAACTTAATCAAGTTGATTTATATATGACTCAAAGCAAAAGGGTGGGTGACATCTATTTTAGCAAGGTATTTGAACGTGCTGCCTATATTGAACAACAACACGTTGATAATATTGCAGAAAAGATCAAGGAACTTGGCAGCAAACCTACCATATTAGGAGATGTAATGGCACCAATTTTAGGTAAAATTAGCGGAAACATTGTTTCCACAGCCGGCATATTACCCATGTTAAAAGCTAATATTCTTTTAGAACAAAAGGCAATATCCGATTATAAAGATTTTATCTTAAAGGCTGGTAAAGACCCTGAATTATTTAACCTCTTATGGTCAAATTTAATTGATGAAGATTTGCATGTCTCCTGGTTTTCAAGGAAAGTTCAAGAATTAGAAGAAAAACCTCATTAATTACTATTCCATTTATCATATGTATAATCCTCTTTTGTATAATCCTCTTTTTAGCCTGCTCAGGGGTTTAATCTTTGTTGAAGATATACGTTCTCCTGAGAAAAAATTTTGGGCTAATATTTAATCCATTAACCTTGTTTCTATAGGTTTTATTTTTGTTCAAATCAAATTTAACTGATAGTGGGCATCCCACTATTTTATTTTTTTATTTATTCGGTTAATGTAATTATTTGTATAATTAACATTATTATTGTACAATATACTTATACAATATTGTATTGGGAGTGATTACATTGTCTAAAGCTATAAAAAACTATACATTTTCTCTACCCATAGAACTACTTAATAAACTAAAAAAATACTCTAGTGAAGGCCATGTTCCCTCGGTAAATTCTGCCGTAAAAGAAGCGATTGAATCCTACGTTAAGGTTATTGAAAAACAAAATTTATATATTCAAATGAAGGAAGCTTCAAAAGACCCTATGTTTATGGAGGACCTGGATAGTGTAATGTATGATTTTTCATATTCTGATTATGAAGTCACAAAGGAGAATAAATAGATGAATTACCAATGGAACATTTTTTGGGCTGATCTTAATCCTATTAAAGGTTCAGAGCAAGCCGGCATTAGACCTGTTTTAGTGATTTCTGAAGAAGCAGTAAATCAAGCACTTCCAATTGTTACTATTATCTGCTTAACTTCTCATAAACAAGGGAGAAAAGTATATCCAATTGAGGTATTACTCGAACCTAATGATTCACACCTTCCTAATTCTTCCATAGTCATGGCACATCAGATACGATCTATTTCTAAAGAACGTTTAAATGATAAGTGTGGTTTTATTCAAAGTGAAGAGGTTAAAGAGAAAATCAGACAAGCTGTTAAGCTTTATCTGGATTTGCTTTAAAAGCTTACCGCCCCTTGCGGGGAAGCTAGACATAACATTCTCCTGTTCATTTTTTCTAAAAGAAATTGTTCACTGTCATTTTTTGAATATTTCGATGCAAATATGTCAAACAACCATAGTAGAATTACTATTAAAGTTCCAGTTAATATTACCATTTCCCCTGATATATTATGATTCCATTTACTTTTTCAACATAAATAGGCAAAATCATCCAGCATTAGAATAATAAAACATGGGAACCTTCAATTGGGATTAGTTAAAAATACTATATCTGCAAATTGAAGTTAGACCCAGGACTTGATATAATTCATAGTGACATAGGAGCTATGCTTGGCTGGTAGAGCAAGGAGAGGTGGTCTGCAAAATGGATTGTCTATGTACCAATAACTGCAACGCTTCATTAAACCAATCTGAGGTTAAGCTTATATTGGAAAAAGCTGTTGTGCCCGAGCATTCAGTTTTGTTCATGCAATCCATGTCAGGTGGAACAGCTTTTTTGGTAGATTCATACTTGTTTATTGTTAGCGATAAGCTGCTTATAGCTGTTGGCTATCCAATTACAGGCTCTTATGACCCTGAAAAGTTCGATAAGGCAGTCAAAGAGGCCCAGGGGCAAACAAGGGCCAGAGACTGCATAGCAATTAGTCCATCCATGCCAGAACGTCTTAGACCATATCTTCAAGAAATAGATCACTATTACATCCTTCCTGCTAAAAATACCATGCCCAGTGGTATGGAAAGGTTTACAAAACGGGCTGCTGCTTCTTTAAGGGTTGAAGAAGGCAAGGAATTTACATCTGCACACAAGAGGCTCTGGGCTGAATTCGTTGGCCGTACTCCACTAGCCCCCAATGTGCGCAGGCTATATGAAAATACAGAGGCCGTTTCCTCAGACAACTCCAAGCTGGTCCTTCTTAATGCATGGAATAAAAATAATGAACTGGCTGCCTGCCTTCTCTTAGATTTAGCCCCTGGGAGTTTTCTCAGCTACATATTAGGCGCCCATTCGAAAAATAATTATACTCCTTATGCTGCCGACCTTCTTTTTCAGGAGATGATTTCTATTGCTAGAAAAGAGGGCAAGGATTATATCCATTTAGGCCTGGGAGTTAACAAGGGTATAAAGCGCTTCAAGACTAAATGGGGAGGCTTCCCTTCCTTACCGTACCAAATGGCTGTATGGGAAGAGGATGTGCCCTTAAGCGGCAAAGAGCTTTTGCAAATAATGGCTCCTGTACAAGGGCAGGCCATGTCCAAACAGCAGCTTTTTATGGAGAAAATGAGCAATGAAAGGCCCTTTAAAATGCTCTGGGAAATTGAGAAAAATGGTAAACAGTCATGGATTGGGGGCTCGGCACATTTCTTCCGTTACAGCTTTGATAGCTCATTTCGTAAATTGTTTGAAAAGGTAGATACTGTCATTTTTGAGGGTCCACTGGATCAGGTAAGTTTAGACCAGGTTAACAGACTGGGTAAAAATCCTGAACCCAACACCCCCAGAATCATTGATTACTTAAACGAAAAAGAGATAAGAAGCCTTGAAAGGGTTGTCATAGGGCTGCCGAACCTTTGGAAGGGCTTATTGTATGCTAAAAACACCGATGTTCCTGATGTACGCTATTATCTGTCTAAAACCAGACCCTGGATGGCCTTCTTTTCACTTTGGAGCAGTTTTTTAAGGCGAAATGGCTGGTACCAATCTGTTGATCTGGAAGCCTGGGAAATAGCAAGGGAAATGAATAAAATAGTTTTTGGCATGGAAATTATCTCCGAGCAAATAGATACCCTGGAAAGCATTCCCGTTCAACGTATTGTCAATTTCTTTCGAGAATGTCATCGCTGGAAAGCTTATATCAAACAGCACGAGGATGCCTATCTAAAGGGCAATTTAACAAAAATGATGGGAACCTCTGCTGAGTTTCCTTCACGTACAGAAATGGTAATAAACAGGAGAGATGAAATCTTCTTGCATCGCATGCTGCCCTTTATAGAAAAGGGCAGGTGTGCAGTATTTGTGGGATCTGCCCACATGCTGAATCTGGAAAAAATGATTTCAGATGCAGGTTTTAAGATACAGAAATGCAAAAACATCCTATAGTTAAAATCTAAAATAAAAGTGAAACTTTTTTAAAAACATATCCGTCAATAGCTATAATAAGCTTATAATAATTAGCCAGTAATTAATGGAATAATAAAGGAGAAGATTTAATTGGACTCGTTAATTCAGTACATAAATTTTATTGCTGCCCATTGGTATTTGGGCCTTATACTAAGCGGAACAGTTGAAGGCCTTTCTTTGCCATTTCCCAGCCAACCCCTTGTATTATATATTGGTCATATCATCAACACTAAGAACCCCAACATGCTTATGGCAGCAAGTTTTTTTGCATTTCCATACACTATAGCTTCCTGCATTCCTTATTTTATTGGGAGTAAATATGGTAAGTTTTTGCCCAGAATCAGCCCAAGATTTGAAAA
>JAGXSK010000266.1 GCA_018333845.1 Clostridia bacterium
GGAGAAAAGATTGAGGAATACTTCAAGGAAATGATAGCAGGTAAAAATTCCGTCAGAGAAACACTTCAGAAACATTTGGATAAATGTTAGAAAAAATTAGTTTATTAGAGAGGAGAGAAGGACAATGAAAATGACCTTTAGGTGGTATGGAGATGACGATCAGGTGCCATTGGAGTACATCAGGCAGATTCCTGGAATGTATGGTATTGTATCAGCTGTTTATGATGTGCCTGTTGGAGAGGTATGGCCCCTTGATAAAATAAAAGCACTTAAAGATAAGGTAGAAAAACATGGTCTGGCATTAGAAGTAATTGAAAGCGTTCCGGTGCATGAAGACATTAAAATGGGATTGCCATCACGGAATCGACTTATTGAAAATTACGGCCAGACATTAAGAAATCTCTCAAGGGCAGGAATTAAAGTTGTGTGCTATAACTTCATGCCGGTTTTTGACTGGACTAGATCCCAGCTTGATTATGAGCTTGCAGATGGTTCATCAGTTCTAATATATGATGAAGAAGATGTAAAGAGGATGAATCCTGCCACAGGAGACTTAAATCTACCTGGTTGGGATACCAGCTATACAAGGGAGAGCATTCAAGCCGTTCTTGAGAAGTACCAATCCATATCAGAAGAAGACCTTTGGGCTAATTTAAAGTATTTTTTAGAACGTATTATTAAAACAGCTGAAGAGGTCAACATTAAAATGGCTATTCATCCAGACGATCCCCCATGGTCAATTTTTGGTCTGCCAAGGATTATTACCTGCAAGGAAAACCTGGAAAGGTTCATCAATCTAGTAGACAGCCCTTGCAATGGACTTACATTGTGCTCGGGATCCCTAGGTGTATCTTTTGATAATGATATTCCTGAGATTATACGCTATTTTGGAGCAAAGGGTAAAATCCATTTTGCCCATGTGAGAAATGTAAAAATAACTGGTGATAAGTGCTTTGAAGAAGCCTCCCACAAAAGCTCAGATGGTTCCCTGGATATGGTTGAAATAATGAAAGCATATCATGATGTTGGTTTTGATGGCTATGTTCGTCCGGATCATGGCAGAATGATCTGGGGTGAAACAGGACGTCCAGGCTATGGACTCTACGACAGGGCTCTAGGAGCAGTATATCTTAATGGCATATGGGAAGCTCTTGAAAAGACATGTAGATAGGCATAAATTACTAGAAAACCTCCTCCCTCAAAGTATAATAGTATAACGGCAAAACACCCAGGGCATTTTCTGGGTGTTTTGTCTTACTGGCTGTTTTCTATTATGCTTTCCAACTGTTTTAAAAGTATCGGTATTTCATTTTGAGCTAGATTCCAAACCAATTCCATTTTCACTTCACCATAGCCATGGGTAATAATATTTCTATAATCGCCTAGCTAGAGTTCTAAAATTGATAGGGTTTGACCTTGATGTCTTTCCGAGATAACGAAAATTATTTCAAAAGTAAGGGTACTTACAAGATATTTAAAATACACGGGTGTTGCATTATGAAACATTATGTTAAGAAAATGAAACATAAAGACACTAAAAATATTGAATGAAAATAAAGAAAATTTCATATATAATCTAGATAAGTTTCAAAATGCAACTTGCCTGCCAGGATAAATGGATATTCTCCAATGGAAACATTGATAAATCCAGGTAAATTAAAAACATTAAGCTGGCACGTCAATTGCAATAGATAATAATGCAAATTAAAAGAGGGGTGTTTTTGTGGCGAAAGATAATATTAAAAGATTACTGGATAAGGTTCAAAATATCTTGAATAGTGATGAACATAACCGACGTGTAAAATTGTGGGAGGACGAGCCTTTTTATAGCCGAGATAAGTTTCGAAGGGCTGCTAAAAAAAATTCAGAAAATAATGGATTAGTTCCAATAGTAGCTGATCCGGGACCAACAATGTTTGCAAGGCTATATGGCTTTAGTGTGAAGGATTATTATACAAAACCAGAGATTTATTTAGAAAACTATCTTAATAGTATGATATATCTATTTTATATGGGAGAAGATACCATCTTAAGCAATAAGATACCCTACTGGTTAGGCAGTGGATTTGACTCGTCATTTTTTGGTGCTGAAACCATTTATAGTGATACTGAAGACCCTTGGATTGGCAGAAAACTTCCCCTCGAAGAAAAGGAAGCAATTTCAAGAATGGAAATGCCAAAGTTTGAGAGATCTGGGTTGGGTCCATTAGCCATAAGGTTTTACCATGAATTATCCGAACTATTAAACGGTACAGGCTTTCAGGTTTCCCCGCCGGAGTTAATAAGAGCTCCTTTTGCATTAGCTTTCCATTTAAGGGGGTTTGAGAATCTCTGCATAGATGGAATGACTGACCCAGAATATGTTCATAGATTAGTACGTTTTATTACAGATTTCCATAAAGAATGGTATAGGGATAGAGAACAAATCTTAGGTATCCCAATAAATAAAGGTCAGCTTTTTAATGATGAAATAGATTGCAGTGTAATAAGCCCAGCATTTTATAAAGAGTTTGCACTACCTTATGAAAAGGAACTGTCAAACTTTCACAATGGTATAGCTTACTGGCATAGCTGCGGTAATATTACCAAAATGCTGGAGGATATTAGAACAATTCCTGGTCTGCAGATGGTTAATATTAGCTCATGGACTGACTACGAAACTGCTGCTAGAATTTGCCCGGACATTGCCCTGGAGTTTTGTTTAAGGCCTTCCGCCGATGTTTACGGAGCTAAAGAAGAACGTATGGAAAGAAGCATAAGGAACATTATGGATATATGTAAAGTGCACCAGGTTGAAGCCTATCACATTAGAGCAGGAAGCCTTCAGTCCTATAGTAAAACAGTTCAGGAGGACTTTAGCATTATACAAAAATGGATTAATCTAGCGCAAGGGATTAGCAAAAACCTATAAATGGAGGCTAAACTATGAACCCCAAGAGTATTTGGTTAATTGCACCTCATATAGGGTTAGCTGAAGTAGCTCAACAAGTATGTGAAGAACAAGGCTTTGATATAGAAGTTAGGGTTGGTAACATGTATCAAGCTGTTGAAATAACGCGCCAGGCTGTAAAACATGGAGCTGAAGTTGTTATTTCCAGGGGAGGAACTGCAGTATTCTTACGTCAGCATGTTGAGATACCTGTAGTAGAAATATTCAATACGGGTTTTGATTTGCTAAGAGTTTTATATCCATTAAAGGATTCTGGCAAAAATATTGCGGTTGTTGGCTATAAAAATGTTATCTATGGTTCAAAAGAAATGGGAGAAATACTGGGCATGATTATTCATGAGGAGACAATAGAGAGGAATGTGGATATTCCCAAAAAAATTCAAGAGTTAATGGAACAAGGATTTTCTGTAATTTTAGGGGACACGGATGTAGTAAAAGCAGCACAAAGTGCAGGTTTAGAGGCTAAGTTGGTTAGTTCTGGAAAAGGAGCCATTCTTTCAGCCATTAAAGAGGCATTAAACATTAGACTTGTTACACAGATGGAACAGGCTAAAGCCAAGGAACTGAAAACTATAGTGGATAATGTTCAAGAAGGTATCATTTCAATAAATGCAGAGGGAATTATCACTGTTTTTAATGTAGCAGCAGAAAAAATGCTTCAAGAGGATATGTTTCAAGTTATTGGGAAAAAGTTGGTTTCTATTTTTCCACAGTTTAAGAAAGGATTTTCTCAAAAACAAGTAGTTGATTATAAAGGTAAGGAGCTTTTCTTTAATGCATTCCCAATTATGCTTGACCAAAAAGAAGTAGGAAGTATAATTACACTTCAGCAGGTTAGTGATCTGAGAAGACATGAGGAGCAGGTTAGGAGAGAGACGTATAAAAAGGGCCTCATTGCGCATAAGACATTTGAGGATATTATTGGAAAATCCTCTGTACTATCAGAGGCAGTATCCAGGGCCAAAACTTATAGTCAGGTAGATTCCACTATTCTGCTAGTGGGGGAATCTGGAACCGGCAAAGAATTATTTGCCCAGGGTATTCATAATTACAGTTCCAGGAAAAATGGACCATTTGTAGCAGTTAATTGTGCTGCGTTACCTGAAAATTTATTAGAAAGTGAATTATTTGGATATGAAAAGGGAGCCTTCACTGGTGCCCTGCATAAAGGCAAAATTGGTTTTTTTGAATTAGCCCATGGAGGAACAATTTTTCTTGATGAAATAGCTGAAATACCCCTGGGTATACAGGCTAAACTACTTCGAGCTATTCAGGAAAAAGAGGTGTTGAGGTTAGGAGCTAATTCCATAGTTCCCATTGATGTACGGATTATTGCTGCTACAAATAAAGATCTTGAAGATATGGTTAATGAAGGCTTTTTTAGAGAGGATCTATACTATCGTTTAAGTGTTTTAAAACTAAAGATTCCTCCTTTAAGAGATAGAAATGAGGACATAATGGATTTAGTTTTACACTTTACCAAAGCCTTTACAAAAAAGTATAATAGATATCCTGTTGAATATACAGATGATGCTACTAAGGAGCTAACTAATTATA
>JAGXSK010000267.1 GCA_018333845.1 Clostridia bacterium
GGCAGGGAAGTCTTTTTATGAGACTCCCCTGCTATATCTATATCAACCCATAATGCTGGGATTGTAGTAATGGTTTCACTATGACCCCTTTTCCACTGACCCAGATTCTTTTCTCGTAAGCCAACACCAAAGTAAATATCATAAGCTTTTGCTTGGGCAAGTTGAAGACCCTCTTTAAGAGCCTGGTCATAGTCCTTAACAGGGTACCATCTAGTTTTTTTGTCCTGCAGCACCCAGGTTGACAGCCATCCAGTCTCACAGCTGCCGTATAGTGCTTCAAAGAGATTTGTCATGGATTACCTCCAGTTACATTACTTCCTCAACATCAAGATCCACTGTGGTGGTATTGTAATCAGCAGCCATTATTTCTAGCTTTCTAGTCATGGCCTTAATTCCGTCAGAATAGTTCTTTGCTTCTATAGCCTGATTAGGTGAGAGAATACCAACTACTACAAATTGGGCCTGGCTGTACTGGATGCCTGTGCTGTTGGCTGCCTTTTTTAAGGTGATTTTTGTGATGACCTCACACACCCTTTTGCCTTTACTCACTACTCGCTTGGCCAAAAAGTTTGCCCAGTTCTTAATGCTGGTTGGTGGCAGTGTAAGCATTAATGGAAACATCTCACCCTCCGGTAGAATAAATACCCTGTGCATGTTCTTACAGGCCTTGCCCTTACCTTCTTCATCACTACCCCACTGGTTACGACTACACCCCTTGCAGCTGCCTCCAGGATTACCTTCTCCTGTTTTGCCATCAAGGGCACTGCAGTCAGGTGGGTTATTCTGACCTGTAAACTTCTCTACCCAGAAAGCATTGACAGGATGATGGTCTACAACTATACCCACTAACTCCTTAACTGTGTCTGGATTATATGGATCCTCTCCTGGCACTTCAAAGGCTAAGCCTCCGCCTGAAGGAATTTTCACCCTGTCGCAGGAAAATGCATCCTGTAAACCATCCATTTCCTCAGCAGCTATTGCAGCCATATTACCTCCTGCAATGGCAGGAATATCAAACTTCTCAATTACAGCTATTTGGTTGTTATTCAAATAAAAGACCTCCTCTGTTTTTAAATTAGTTATCCCACCTGATTATCATCAGATGCTTTCCTTTCATTAACACTCTTCACGATAAGACTTTTAAGAACTTTAGCCCGTTCACTTCACCCTTCACGGGGAGAGAAGCTAATGGTAGGCTCCCCCTGCCATGCAGACACCCGTAAGGGGGTATGCCGGCCAAGGTCTGCTGAACCATTAGGTTAGAGGCTCCCTGTCAAGGGCGGGCGTAATACCCATTAATCTATGGGGAAGGTTTTCCCGGCAGCTGTTGAACCGACAGTTATTTAGGCTCTGGTAGAAAGTTCAACTGCTGCCCCTAAGACCTAGCGTCACTTTAGCGACCGACCCTACTTAATTACACGCTGGTTATGGGCGGTAATGTGAAAGCGGATTAGTTTGGCCAACTATTATCGTGCGATGTTAGCCGGCCTTTAAGCTAAACTAAGGCGTAAAGGGCTATCATCGCCAAGGAGGCCTAGCGGAACCTTGTCAGCAACCCAAAAGTATAGCAGGGATAGCTGCTGATATGTGCAGCAGATTAGCTAGACCCAGGAGGCAAGACCCCCAAAGGCTAACTTACAAAATAACCCCCTGACTATCATCCACGCAGCTGTTGGCCAGAAACAACGCCCTATTCCTAACCTAGCATGTGGAGGGCCAACTGCTGCCCCTAGGACCTAGCGTCACTTTACCAGTCGACCCCAGAGTCTGGCTATGTTGCCCTGACCCAAAAGGATTGCAAGAGCAGTGAGGGCAACAGTAGATATGGCTGGTAAGGTGTAAGCGGATTAGGCCAGTTGACATAACTTGTCTTATCGTTGAAGCTGCATACCCAAAAGTTCCATCTAAAACAGCTTTCGATAATACTCGTTATGTCTAAGGCACCATTGTCTCCCAAGGGCTTTGCTATAAAACATTGAGTTGAGAGTATTCTATTTTTGGTTTTATTAAAGCTCTCAACTCAATGGGTGCCGGCTGGATGACCTATAAGGTATAAGCTAGACCTGGGTAATGACCCCTTAAGACTCCGTTTAAAGCGAGGATGAAATCGTCTGGCATGGAGCATTCTTCAAGATGTTGTGATGGGTTGGTTGAACTTGAGAAAACAACTCATCGCTTACAGCTTGTTATGCTTCCAGGGCAGAAAGTTCAGGCCGCTTTAGGAGTCGTCTTACATGCTATATATGGTAGGTTGTATAATTCTTGTGATTATATATGGTGCAAGTACTAAGATACATAAGCCTGAACTGTCAGATCACGTATAGTACGATTCCTATGACAGCTCCTTTTTTTTAAATGAGATAAGTCTGGTGCCAATTGCTTGGTAAGCTATTGTATATAATTTAATTTCATTACACTTGGCTTTATTGGCCATCCGGCGATTATCTAGGTTAACCACCTCTTTAATAGGTCTAGAGGTGCTCTAGGCTGCGGAATTACTAGTTTGGATGAACCTATCTTAAGACCCGGGAGCATCTGGCAGCTGTTAGCCTGACCCAAAAGTATCTCTTGGGTAGTGAGGCCAACTGCTGCCCCCTACTGACCCAGCGTCACTTTAGCGGCATACGGCAGGAATGGTGGCTTAATGGTTATGCCGCTAAGGTGTAAGCGGGTTAGCTAGGCGGAGGAGACATATGCACATCAGACTAGCTTAGATGCTCCAGAGTCTGGCAGTAAAATCCCCAAAGTATGACTAGATGTTAGCCGACCTGTAAGCTGGGCTTTGAAGTTAATGGCTAGCATCGTCATAATAGACCTAGCGGAACTGTGTCAGCAGCCACAATGGATGTACTATATAAATATCAGCTGCTGACAGAGTGGAGCGGTTGAGCTAGACCCGGGAGAATTCGACTACTTAGCCTTCCTCATTGCTACCAGCGTCTTCTCATGCACACTCACCAGCTGCTGCAGATCATCAGGAAGCCTATCATTCTCATTAAGGAGCTCTCTTACAAAGGCAGCCAGGGTATTTGCATTTACTGTTTCTTGGACCATATCGCCATAGTCATTTTTCTTTAGCCATTGAAACAGCTCTTGCTTACGCTCCTTATCAGCATTAGCGTACAGCTTGGTGGTTAGATAAAACATCTGCCCACCTCGCACAAAGTTGGCCATTTCTTCGTCAAGCATGGCCTGTGAAAGCTCATCTCCTACTGCTTCCATTTCTGCATTGTTGCTTTTAAGCTCGCCTTCTAAAGTCTTCTTTCTGTTTTTTAACTGCTTTAATCTATCAGCTAGCTGAAAAATATTACTCATGGATCTCCCCCCACTCATTTTCTAGTTTCGTACCTTTAAGCAAGCACTTTTTAGCTTAAGTATCCTCTCCATCCATCAACCACCTCATCAGCAACACTCTTTTTGGCCTTAAGTGTCCTTAATGCTTTTTCATCCACTGTATCCTTGGCTATCAGGTGAACGTATGTGCACTTGTTCTGCTGGCCTATTCTGTGTATCCTGGCCCTGCACTGGTCGTAATTTGCATAGCTGTAATCTAGTGAATAAAAGA
>JAGXSK010000268.1 GCA_018333845.1 Clostridia bacterium
AAATGCTGCTTCTAAGGTAGGTGCAAATTCCAGTGGAAATTAGCAAGGTAATCATATTTTTGCCTCCAATAAAATTAGTTTAATTCATCAAGGGTTAAAGAAAAGCTTCCAACATAATGTTCCATAAAATATTGTACTTCAGGCAGGTTCATGTTGTTAATAGCAGCTAAAATGATCTTTTCTGCCTTGGAAAACTCCTGGTTCCCTGCTTTAAGTTCTTCTAAACATTTAATATAGGCAGAAATCTTATCTGCAGCTTTAACAATTCTCCAATGCTCCTTGTCCCCTTCTTCTATAAACAGTAATGATCTGTAATCAACCCGCATATCTGCAGTTAGCATATTTAATAATTTTTCCTTTGCTATTTCTTCAATTTCAGTATATGCCCTTTTGATTTTAGGATTAAAATATTTAATAGGAGTAGCTAAATCACCAGTTATTACTTCGCCAGCCTCGTGAAACACAGCAAGGGCCAAAACCCTTTCAGGGTTTAAATCACCGTTAAACTTCTTATTCTTTATTAGTGCCAGGCCATGGGCTATCATAGCTACCTGCAAGCTGTGCTCTTGAATATTTTCCGTGTGGGTATTCCGCATCAATCCCCAACGATTGATCAGCTTCATCCTGGAAAGATACGCAAAAAAATGACTCATAAACCTCCCCCTTTCTCTCATGCTTCCTTCACATTGCCTTCATAGTTAACTTTATGAATAATGTTTACTAAGATTACTCATGGTTTTTCTAGAGGATCCAGATGAATAATATTCCATGGATACCTTTTCCCCTTTTAGATTTTTAGCTGAGCATTTTTAGACATTTTATGTATATTTCTGCTGCAGCTGCTGAATCAGACATTGATCTATGATGGTTTTCTAGTTTTATTTGCAAGTAATCTGATACAGTATTTAGTTTATGATTATCTAAGTTGGGGAACATTATTCTACTTATTTGCAGGGTATCTATAATGGGGTTGCAGATTCTAATAGCAAAACTTTGAGCAGTATGCTGTATAAATCCCATGTCAAAGCTTGAATTATGAGCTACAATTGGGCTATCCTTTAAAAAAGCAATAAATTGAGGAAAAACAATCTCAATTGTCGGAGCATTAATAACCATGTCATTTGTAATTCCTGTTATTTCTGTAATTTTTTTGGGAATTGGTATCCTTGGATTTATTAGAGACTGAAAGGTTTCCACAGGTATTTCGTCTACAAATCTAATGGCTCCTATCTCAATTATCTTTGCATATTTTGGATTAAAACCTGTGGTTTCCAGGTCTAGTGAAACAAACTCTCTATGGTGTTTTTCCACTATCTTTTTTTTATGACTATGCTTAACATCCGCCTTATGTATATTAACCAGGTTTTTCAAAACATGTAAATTCATCTTTCCACCTCGTTTTGTGCTTTATTGCCTCATCTTTTTGTCATGAGCAGCAAAATGACTGTTATGACGACAATACTGCTCCCTGTAACTGCAAATGAAAACTGCATGCCTATAATGGCAGCTAATGTTCCAAAGATTAAAGAACCTAATGCTACAAAGGTATCAATTATACTTTCTTGAATGGATAGGACTGTACCGCGCATCTTGTCTTCTATTAAATCAATTAACCAGGCAATAAAAGCTGCAATCCCACCAGACCAACCAATCCCAGTGAGGAACCCACTAATAATCATGGTTGCTGGCACAATGGGAACAAAGGCTAGAACAATAAGACCTACTCCAAGAATTATAGCTGCCGGCCAGACTATTGCCTTTCTCCCATATCTATCAGAGAGGTATCCAGCACTAATATTAGCCAGGACTCCTGAAATTCCAAAATATGTAAAATATATGCCAGGATTAACAGCTTCACTTACCTGGGAAATATAAAGGGACACAAAGGTCAAAATAGCTCCATAGCAGATGGATGTTAAAGCTAATCCAGCATAAATAGGCCATAATACTCTATTTTTAAAAACTGTATAAATATTGTTCATAAACCTCGTATTAGCACTGACAGCTAAGGGTGGTGCCTTGACAAGCATAATTAAACCAAGGGCTATAATACCCCCTATAAATGTTAAGACAAACCAGTAACTGTATCCATGGTTTTTGATAACCTCAAGAGCGCCAACAGGACCTGTCAAAACTCCTAGGGTAATAATTAAGCGGTACATGCCTATATAGGTTCCTCGCGATTTTTCTGGTGCCATGTCTGCAACCAGAGAACTGCCGCTGGACAAAAAAGTTGCTAAAGCAAGGGATTGGTAAAGACGGGCCAAGGTCAAATGCCACACCTCAGAACTCAGCATGAAAAAAAGTCCTGATGTTGCAAATACAAAAGTCCCTATTAACAGGGGAAGTTTTCTCCCCTTAATATCAGCCAGGGGCCCAAAATAAAATCTTAATACTACAGCAGAAATAAAAAACAATGTTGTTTGCAGACCAGAATCAAACTCATTGCCGCCCAACTCAATGACATATATGGGCAGAATAGTTAAGGATGTAAAAAATATTACAAATACCATGTAGGCAGCTATAAAAAACATAATCAAGGAGCTATAAGACTCCTTTAGTTTTGGCTTTCTCTCTTCCATGGTTTCACCCCTGATGTTATACTGCTAATATGAATAATTTCCGCCTTGTAATCTTCTAAATAATAATTCAGGAAAAACAATCAGGCCAGCACTTTTTGGGGCTGCCTCCTTTATAAACGAAAGCCCCCTTCGCATATTACCATTCACTTCATTAAATGTGGGTGTGCGTTGAACTGCTGAAATTTTCAACGCTTCTCTCATGGAAAAATATGAAAATTGATTGCCATCTTATAGATACATTCGTCAAAATTTAACAATTACCTTTTATGTTTTTATTTTTACTTTTTCAATTTTCTTTTCATAAACTCAATTTAATTCATGTTTAAGTTTCTGCACCTTACCAGACTCATATTCTTACCCCTTATATTTTAAGGGGTAAGAATATGAGATACTAAATTTTTAATAATAGTACTAGCCTGTATTATATGGTCTTTGGTAACTTCCTTATGGGTAACAAAACGAGCCACCCTGGAGCTTACTGGTACCGCCTTGACTCCAGCTTTAGATAACTTGCCCACGAAAGAACCCGCATCCATATTCAAACCACTAATGTCGGCTAGCAGAATATTTGTCTGTACCCGGGATAAATCCACTTTTAATCCATCAACAGATGATAAGTGCTGTGCCAACAGCCTGGCATTATCATGATCTACAGACAATCTCTCAGCCATTTTTAAGGCAATTAGTCCTGCAGCTGCTAATACTCCAACCTGCCGCATGCCTCCACCCATGGCCTTTCTATATTTTCTTGCAGCATTAATGAACTCCTTACTGCCGGCTAATATTGAACCTACTGGTGCACCTAACCCCTTGGAAAGGCAAAACATTACAGAATCGCAGTTTTCCGTTAGCTCTTTTACGTCACAACCTAGAGCAATGGATGCATTAAAAATTCTTGCTCCATCAAGGTGTACAAATAAAGACAAACCCCTGGCAGCCTTATATACTAACCTCATGTCTTTTAAAGGCATAACAGTTCCAGAGCCAATGTTAAAGGTGTTTTCCAGGCATAATAGTCTACACCTTGGTGCATGAATATTAGACTCACGGTATGCACCGTACAGTTTCTCTACAGTATCCCCTTCAAGTAGGTTAGGTATGGTTCTTAACTGAACTCCTGCAAACATGGAGGCAGCCCCTACTTCATATAGGGCAATGTGAGATAATTCGTCAACTATAATCTCATCTCCCCGCAGGGTATGTGTTAAAATTGCAATCTGATTACCCATTGTTCCGGTAGGCACAAACAAAGCTGCTTCTTTTCCAATTATTTCTGCAGACACCCTTTCAAGCTCATTTACTGTGGGGTCTTCACCGTATACATCATCACCTACAACTGCCCTTGCCATGGCTTCTCTCATTTCCTCACTAGGTAATGTGACTGTATCACTTCTTAAGTCAATCATATTCTCTCTCCCTGAATTAGTAAATTTGTCTATGCACTTTGATTTCTAGATATGTTTCTCAAATCCTTCTCAATACCATTTTGGGATACTTCAATTAATTAGGTATATTGATTTAATCCTTATAAAACAAATGAGTAAAGGGCAGGCTCTATTCCTAAACTTCAGGAATACACCTACCCTTTACTCTCAAGATCGTACTGCAATTTAGCCTTCCTTTCTCTTTCTCCCCTGATTTTATT
>JAGXSK010000269.1 GCA_018333845.1 Clostridia bacterium
AATTTGATGAGAGGGGGTGAAACTAGATGACACAGGTTCCAGACGATTTAAAAAGGCTCTTGTCAGAAAAAGCGGCCAGTATAGTTTCAAAGTGGTTTCATAATCTATGCCAGGAGTATCCAGATAAAACTGTAATATACTTAAAAAGTAACAAAAGTCAATTTGCTAACCCAGTTGGTCATAATCTACATCAGGGATTAAACGGTATTTTTGACCAGGTTTTAGAAGACATGAATATAGAAAAGCTCCGCCTTAACCTGGATAGAATTCTTCGAATAAAAGCTGTGCAGGATTTTTCTCCATCGCAAGCCATTGCATTTATTTTTATATTAAAGAAGCTTATCAGAGAAGAACTTCATAATCAACTGGGCGAAGAGTTAATGTATAAGGAATTGGCTGTCATTGATCAACGAATAGATAATATTGCCCTTGTAGCCTTTGAAATATATTTGCAGTGCAAAGAGACTATTTATCAACTAAGGATAGATGAATTAAAAAGAAAGTGTTTCATTTTAGAGAGGATAAATATGCTCAATCAAAGATCAACAGCTATTGAGTATGCAGATAACACTAAATAAATATTAAATTCAGAAATAAATTCTTGCGAGAGGGTGATACAATGGCAAAAATTCCAAAGCCAGATCAGTTACTAAATATTGATTACAATCCTCCCAAAACAGGGTGGATGGAAACACCAGTTGACTTTAGATCAGGCACCTGGTGTTATCCTGGCAAAGCAGAGAGCCTTGCCACTGTCGGACTTCCTAACCCCAGAAAGTGGTCTCCTGAGGATGAAGATTGGAAGCTGCCAGAAAACTGGAAGTCAATTATCATGGACGGGCTTAGAGAAAGACTTGAGAGATTTCGCTCTTTAAAACTATTCATGGATATCTGTGTAAGGTGTGGTGCTTGTTCTGACAAATGTCACTTTTTTATTGGCTCGGGGGATCCCAAAAACATGCCGGTTTTAAGGGCAGAGCTGTTAAGATCTATTTACAGAAAAGAGTATACTGCTGCCGGAAAAATCATGGGTAAAATGGTAGGCGCCAGGGAACTTAATGAAGATGTAATAAAAGAGTGGTTCTACTATTTCTTCCAATGCACAGAATGCAGACGTTGCTCAGTTTATTGCCCTTATGGCATCGATACTGCTGAGATAACAATGATAGGCAGAGAGCTGCTCAACCTGATTGGATGTAATATAGACTGGGTAGTAACACCAGTGGCCAACTGTTATATGAAGGGCAACCACCTGGGGATACAGCCCCACGGTTTGGTTGACTCCATGGATTTCTTAATAGAGAACATTGAGGACATAACAGGTATTAAAATTGAGCCCACTTGGAATAGAAAAGGTGCAGAAGTCCTTTATATTCCTCCTTCAGGAGACCTTTTTGCGGACCCAGGAACCTTTGGGCTCATGGGACAATTAATGGTGCTTCATGAAATAGGACTTGATTATACATTAAGCACCTATGCATCTGAAGGTGGTAACTTTGGTCTTTTCACATCCCATGAAATGGCTAAAAGGTTAAATGCAAAAATGTATGCTGAAGCTAGAAGGCTGGGTGTTAAATGGATTTTAGGTGGGGAATGTGGTCACATGTGGAGGGTTGTTCACCAGTATATGGACACCATGAATGGGCCTGCTGATTTTCTAGAGATTCCTACCTCACCCATCACTGGAACAAAATTCGAACATGCAAAATCCACAAAAATGATTCATATTGCTGAGTTTACATCAGATTTAATATACCATAACAAACTCAAGCTGGACCCCAGCAGAAACGACAGTATTATAGCTACTTTCCATGATTCCTGTAATCCATCCAGGGCCATGGGGATGCTGGAAGAACCAAGGTATATTCTCAAGCATGTTTGCAATAATTTCTTTGAAATGCCTGATGATACAATTAGAGAACATACCTTCTGCTGTGGCGGAGGCGCAGGTCTTGGGTCAGATGAGAATATGGAAATGAGGATGCGCGGAGGTTTTCCAAGGGCAAATGCTGTAAAATATGTTCATGAAAAACATGGGGTAAATATGCTTGCATGTGTTTGTGCAATTGATAGGGCTACCCTGCCGCCACTAATGAGATACTGGGTGCCCCAGGTAGATGTGTGCGGTGTACATGAATTAGTTGGTAATGCCCTGGTTATGGATGGTGAAAAAGAAAGAACAGAAAACCTGCGTCTTGAACCTCTAGGAACGGAGGATGATGAATAATGAATATTTCTCGTAACATTATTATTGGAATTGCGGTTTTAGTTATTTTGTTCACCTATCCCTTCTGGGATGGATTAGGAAAATCAGCTGCAGCTCCTGAAGTGAATCTTGACACACCAGTAATTCAAGGCCTTGCCGATAAAAAATGCATTGAAGATGTTGAATTTATGAGGGCTAACCATATGCAGCTGCTAAGTGACTGGAAAGTATCTGTTGTGCGTGAGGGTAATAGGATATATGTTTCGGAGAGCGGTATGGAATACGCAATGAGCTTACAAAACACATGTTTGGAGTGTCACTCCAACAAGGAGGAGTTTTGTGAAGCATGTCATGTTTTCGCTGATGTTACTCCTAACTGTTGGACTTGTCATGTTGAATAAAGGAGGAGAGGCTAAATGGATATAAGTAGAAGAAAATTTATCAAGCTTGGTGGAGCCTGTACCCTTGGTTTAGGAATAATGCCTCTTGTAAGTGCTGTAGCGGGGAATAACCCAAGATTTCTTTCCGACCCTAAAGCCCTGGGTGCTAATAAGTGGGCCATGGTGATAGACATGAGCAAGTGTAAGGATGACTGTAACGACTGTATCTCAGCATGTCATTATTCCCATAATGTACCAAAAATAGACAATGCCAAGGAAGAAGTCAAATGGTTATGGACTGAGCCATATAAAAATGCCTTTCCCTACCAAAGCCATGAGTATGTAAATAAGGCTACCAAAAACAGGGACTTCCTAGTGCTCTGTAACCACTGTGAAAACCCCTCCTGTGTTAGAGTTTGCCCAACTAAAGCGACATTTAAAAGAAAAGATGGCATAGTTATGATGGATTACCATAGATGTATAGGATGTCGTTATTGTATGGCTGCCTGTCCATATGGAGCAAGAAGTTTTAATTTTAAAGATCCTAGACCTTATATAGAAGAATTAAATAAGAAATATCCAACCAGGTCCAAGGGTGTAGTTGAAAAGTGCAACTTTTGTGATGAAAGGCTAGCAGTTGGGTTGCTGCCCGCTTGTGTAGAGGCTTGCAAGGAAGGCGTCCTTGTGTTTGGTGATTTGGAGGATCCAAGCTCTGAAGTTCGCAAGCAGTTAGAAGCTGGCTACAATATTACGCGCAAAACAAAGCTTGGCACAAAGCCTAAAGTTTACTATATAGTCTAGGGAGGGGTTGGTATACATGATAGAAAAGGCTTTTAAAGAAGCTTCAAAATGCTATTATGGATGGTTGTTGTTTTTGCTTGTCTTGATTGGCATAGGCTTTGGTTTTTACCTGGTTCAATTAAATCAAGGACTTACTATTACAGGTATGAGCAGAGATGTTTCCTGGGGCCTTTATATTGCCCAGTTTACTTTTTTTGTTGGGGTAGCTGCATCTGCAGTAATGGTTGTGCTGCCTTATTATCTGCATAATGTTAAGGAGTTTGGCAGGATAACAGTAATTGGTGAGTTTTTGGCGGTAGCTTCAGTTATTATGTGTCTGCTATTTATAATAGTTGATATGGGTATGCCAATGAGATTATTTAACATGATACTACACCCAACCCTAAATTCACCAATGTTCTGGGATATGGTTGTGCTTAATGGTTACTTACTTTTAAACATTTTAATAGGATGGAATGTTTTAGAGGCAGAGCACAAAACAGTATATCCTCCTAAATGGGTGAAAGGTTTAACATACGTATCAATACCATGGGCTGTGAGTATCCATACTGTTACAGCATTTTTATACTCAGGCATACCAGGCAGAGATTACTGGTTAACAGCACTAATAGCTCCAAAATTTTTGGTAGGTGCATTTGCTACCGGTCCTGCGTTACTAATTCTTATCTGTTTTGCATTAAAGCGGTTTGCCGGTTTTGATGCAGGAAGGGAAGCTATTAGGAAACTATCAATTATTGTGACTTATGCTTTTTCAATAACAATTTTTTTGCTTGCAGTGGAGTTTTTTGTTGGTTTTTACAGTCAGGTGCCTGGCCACATGTATAGTTTACAATACCTGTTTTTTGGCTTGTACGGTTACAGTTCCCTTGTTCCATTTATGTGGGTTTTCTTAATTCTATCAGTGCTAGCGTTGTATTTGTTGATTAACCCCAAAACAAGATCACAGGATACCACGTTGCTTATTGCCTGTGGTGCAGTATTTGTAGCCATGCT
>JAGXSK010000270.1 GCA_018333845.1 Clostridia bacterium
TCTGTCCATTCAGGGGAGGTGGATTTAGGGGTTGTCCCAATGGAAAACTCCTGTGAGGGCACTGTTAATCAGACCCTTGATCTCCTAGCTTATGGATATCCATGTGGCCTTGAGGAAGAAACTTGCCAATATGATATCAAGATTATTGGGGAGATAATTTTGCCTGTCAAGCACAGCCTTCTGGCCAGGCCAGGTGTGAGGTTAGAGGAGGTTAACAGCATTATTTCCCATTCCCAGGCAATAGCCCAATGCAGGCATTACCTGGGGAAGGCCCTTCCCCAGGCAAGGCTGGTTGAGGTTAGCAGTACTGCTGAAGCGGTAAAGCATGTTTCCCAATCATCTGAACCATGGGCAGCTATTGCAATGGCAAATACAGCCAAAAAATATGGACTTAAAGTTTTAGCCCGGGAGGTAAATGACTATACCAGCAATGAAACTAGATTTATAATAATATCCAGAAAAGAACAAGAGTGTTATATTGATTGTAAAACCTCAATATTAGTTAACATATTAAATCAACCGGGGGCTTTGTATCAAGCCTTGAAGGAGTTTTCTCTAAGAGGAATAAACCTGACCAAAATAGAATCCAGGCCTGCAAAAACCAGAATAGGACAATACCTGTTTTTCATTGATTTAGATGGCCATTACTTAGAACCCAGAATTAAGGAAGCTTTAGATGAAATACACAGAATTAGTAATCCGGTAAAAATTTTAGGCTCATACAGGGCTGCCATGAATAATACAGGGAGAAAAAGTGAATTTACTCCTAGCCTGGATTACCTGCGCGGGGAAGTGGACATTATAGATGAACAGATAATTGATTTGCTGGCAAGACGTACCAGGCTGGTAGAGCAAATTGGCAGCTACAAATCTAGTGCTGCCAATGTACATGACCCAAAAAGAGAAGAGTGGATTCTGGGCAAATTAAGTGCCCTTGCTGAAGAAAAAGGCTTCAGCCCGTCTGTAACAGTCAAAATATATAAAACTTTATTCGAGCATTTTGTAGCCCTACAAAAAAACCAGGGTCAGGCTTGACAAATTGACAAATTTACATTTATATCGTCCAATGACATATCATTTTATTATCTAGCATCGCTGCAAGCGCTTCAAGGGGACTTTTACTTTATTTTACTTTATCTACATGGCTTTATGCATTTTTGATAACATTTTCTAAATGTTTTACTATATCCTTTGCCCTGGGAGGACAGCCAGCAATATTGTGCGAGAATTTGTTTGTGCAGATACCTATTCCAATTCCATCAATAGAGGAGTCTTTATAACCCCTGCCAATTGAGATTTTCCCTGTAAAAGCCCTTAACAAACCCATGTCATCTAGCTTATCAAGGGCGTGAATAAGGCTGCCGTAGCAAGGGGAACAGGCCTGGTTTTCATTAATCCATTTAGCAAGGTGTTTTACCTTGTGCCCGGGTTTGATTGTAACAGCAGGCATGTTTTCCCTGTCTATTTCTTGGATAGATGTGTCCTCGTTATAAAGCTGCCCCAGGCCTATTTTATGGGCTATTTGCACATGCTTGACCTCACTAATTTCATAGCCCATTAGTTCAGCAACATAGGAGTCTACCAGCACAGGGTCAGTGCCTGCAATTATTCTGCCCATTTCAACGGGATTGCCCCCTTCTTCAAAGGTTAGATCTCCCATGACGCCATCAACAATATGCAGGTTGGCCTTGATAATACCATTTAGATAAGCAATGGGTTTATGTAAACCCAGGGAATGAAATCTTCTTTTTTCCGAATCAGGGATGCATCCCTTTAAATTCTTTAAAGCACAGGTCAGTTTGGTTTGACAATGGCCCTTGAGAACTGGAAGATTAATTAAATAGTCCACCTGATTTATAGTTTCACATACTTTGAAGGTTTCACCCAGAAATTGTGCATTTACTCCCAGATCATCTTTCAGGTCAATTAGTGTTACTTTATACCTCTGGGCAATATTTTCATAGCCACAAACCTTATAAGCCCTTTTAGTGCTGTCCCCCACCCATGATCCTTCCATAATATGGATATTGAAAAGTCCCCTTTCCTGTAAATACTCAATAATACCAGCAGCTATTTCTGGAGAGGTGGTGGCACCAGAGGTGGCTGGCTTTGCCAGAACTAGATTTGGCTTTAATCCAATAATACTGTTCTTAGAAAGCTCCTTTACCGGATCAATTTCATAAAGGAGTTTTTTAACCATCTCCCGAGGCCTGTTGCCATAAATAATGAGTAAGCCTTTCATACTTAATCACCTCAAAAAAATTTATCTTCGCACAGCCTGTAAGCCCCCGCCCTCGCATAAGGAAAGGGGGCACACCTGCTGAAGTCTGGGATATTCCTAAGGGACAGGAATGTCCCAGACTAATGGGGATTAACAGGCTATAAGCTCGAAATAAGTGCGGCTAAGGTTCAGGTGGGGTTAAAACCCCACCTGAACCAAGTCTTCTTTATTTCCACAAGCTCCCTTTCTAAAGTCAGCAATATGTCCCCGTTATCTGCGTTATCTGTAATCGCTATAAACATGGTTTTTCAATTATATATTTTCTGTTTGTTTTTGTAAATGTAAAGCATTTCCTGCTGTAAAAGCATTTCCTGCCTGTATTTTTAGCAAGTTTTGTTTTAAGATTGCATAAGGGGATTATTATGAGAAAGGGTCATGCCCGTAAAATGTTAAATATTTGTGTAACTGCTTGTAGAGATGTGTTAAACTGTGGCAAAATAGATTTAGTTGGGCTAAAAGGTATTGCTCAAAGTTTATAAACATGGGGTGGAGCAAATGGATAAACACTCAGTTGCCATGATTTTAAAAGAAATAGGGCTGCTGCTTGAACTAAAGGGAGAAAACCCCTTCAAGAGCAGGGCCTATTACAATGGTGCAAGGACAGTAGAGTTTTTAGAGGAGGATCTGGAGATCCTTGTCAAGGAAAATAAATTAAGGGATATAAAGGGAATAGGCCAGGCTCTTAATGAAAAAATTACTGAACTTGTTCTTACAGGGAGTCTTAAATATTATGATGAATTGAAAGCAAGCATTCCCCAGGGCCTTATGGAAATGCTTAATATACCTGGCCTTGGTCCCAAAAAGATTAAAGTTTTGCACGACGAATTGGCAATTTCTAGTATTGCAGACCTTGAATATGCGTGCAAGGAAAATAGGCTCATTGAATTAAAAGGCTTTGGACCAAAATCCCAGGAAAATATTTTGAAGGGCATAGAATATTTAAAGCGTTTTCAAGGCCAGTATTATTATGGTGAAGCAATAGCAGCTGCAGAAGAAATTCTGGAGGAGTTGAAGAAATCTCCTCATTTAGGTGAGATTAGTCTGGCAGGAAGCATTAGAAGGTACAAGGAAATTGTAAAAGATATAGACATGGTTGCCTCTTCTAATAATCCTGGGGAACTCACCAGATACATGTCTGAGCTTTCCCAGGTGACAGACGTCATAGCCCTTGGAGAAACCAAGGCTTCTGTAAAACTTTGCCTTGGAATTAATCTTGATTTGCGAGTAGTAAAACCACAAGAATATCCCTATGCTGTTCACCATTTTACTGGCAGCAAGGAGCATAATACAGCAATGCGCCACAGGGCAAAGACCATGGGTTTAAAAATGAATGAGTATGGAATATTTAGGGGCGAACAAAGGATTGAATGTGCAGATGAAATAGAAGTATTTAAAGCCCTGGATCTTGAATATATACCACCTGAGCTTAGAGAAAACCTGGGAGAAATTGAAGCTGCCGGGTCAGGAAAGCTGCCGGACCTTGTAAAACCTTCAGATCTAAAGGGTATTTTCCATGTGCATACTACTTATAGTGATGGGTCTAATACCCTTGAAGAAATGGTACAAGCCTGTATTGAACTTGGATACGAGTACCTGGGCATAACAGACCACAGCCAGTCTGCCTTTTATGCGGGTGGTTTAAAGGAAGAGGAAATCCGAAGACAACAGGAGGAGATTTCCCGGCTAAAAGAAAAATATTCCCAGATTGACATATTAAGCGGCATTGAATCTGAGATCAAGTCTGATGGTTCCCTGGATTATTCCCAGGAGGTGCTGGAAACCTTTGATTTTGTAATAGCCTCAGTCCACTCTAACTTCAAGATGACCAGGGAAAAGGCAACCCAAAGGCTGATTAGAGCCATGGAGCATCCAATGGTTACAATGCTCGGCCATCCTACAGGCAGGATACTTTTAGGAAGGGAAGGCTATCCCCTGGATATGGAACAAATTTTCGAGGCAGCCCTTAGGCACAAGGTTATTATCGAATTAAATGCCAGTCCAGCCCGTTTAGATATTGACTGGAGGTATTTAAAAAGGGCAGGGGAATTAGGGGTTTTAATAGCCATTAATCCCGATGCCCATAGAATCCAGGAATTGCAGGATGTTATCCATGGTGTTAAAATTGCCCGCAAGGGATGGCTTGAAGCAAAAGACATATTTAATTGCAGGGGCCGCCATGACATAAGGTATTATCTTGCTGCTAAAAAAAAGGGGTCAGGCTTGACAAATTGACAAAATGCCCATAAAAGAAGATGGGTTGTTGTTTCACCATATTAGTTGCTTACTATTATTAAATGAGGGGGGAAACGCAGCAGAGATATTTCTATTTCGTTGCTTACTATATTAAATGCGGGGGGAAATATATGGACAGCAACACGATTTTGCAGATAACATTAATTGGCTTAATTTCAGGTGTATTAGGCACTGCCCTTGGGGGATTATTTGGAGTAATTCTAAATATATCAAAGGGCAATAAGTTAAGTATTATCATGGGCTTTGCCGCAGGCATTATGATGGCAATAGTTTTTCTTGAACTTGTAGAAGAGACCATTGAGATGAACCTGGTAGAATGGGGAGTCATTGGGCTGGCAGTTGGGGTTGTAGTTTTTTTAATCATAGATC
>JAGXSK010000271.1 GCA_018333845.1 Clostridia bacterium
TTTCATTATGCAGGATAGCTATGCCCAAAAACAGGTGACTTCTCACGATGTAATCCGCGAGGGATTATTTTTTTGTTATTTTTCTTTTGTTGAATGGAGAATAGATTGTAACAACGCCTATAATGGAATATTATGCTAGAAGAAGAATTGTCTAGCTCCGGTTTCTATGATATTGTATGACTAAAGAGAAAGCAAATTCCTATCTTTCTGTTTTGTCATAAAATGTTGTGTGAAACCCTGTTTTTTGACTTGTACTAAGACTTTTTATGATCCCCTAGGCGGAGGCATTCTGAAGTGCCACAAAGATTATTAACATATGCTCGGTTACGCCCACTCTATTTTTTCAGCACTCTGCTGATGCGTTCCATTGCTTCCTGCATTCTTGGGACATCTACTGTTAAAGCAATCCTAAAATACCCTTCACCATAGCTATTAAGACCCCTAATTGAGTTTGAGATATATCCCCTTGTTGGTATAAAATAAAACTAAGGAAGGGGATATGACAATGAAACGCCAGAGATATCCAAAAACCCTAAAGGAACAGCTTGTCAGAGAGGTTCAGGAAGTTGGTAATGCTGTTCCAGTAGCTAAACGTCATGGAATAAACCTGAAAACATTATACCGTTGGATTCATGAATCTAAGCATAAGGCCTGGGATGTAGCGGCTGACGATGCAAAGAAGATAGCCCCGTATGTGCCTTCCCCCCAAGAGTTTCGGCAAATAGAAAAGGAAAATGACCAGCTTAAGAAAATACTTGGTGAAAAAGACCTTGAGATAGCCATATTGAGGGACCTGGTAAAAAAGGCTCGCCCCGGCTCTCCGACAGGATTGAGATAGCCAACAAATGGATTGCCCGGGGATATGCATGCGCTGTGGTACTGCGAATAGTTGGTATAAACGAAGCAACCTATTACTACCGAAAAATGCAAGAAGCCAAGCCCCAAAGAAACCACACATCACAAGGTGGCCGTCCTATTCCGGGATATGCATGGACAAGTGACCGGCAACGAATTAGTGACGAGCAAATTAAAGAATGGCTAATGGAGCTGGTTGCCGGTGAAGAAAGTGAGTACGGATACCGTAAGCTAGCTGTTTGCCTAAGGCGGCAGCATAACCTGGTGATTAACAACAAAAAGGTTTACAGGTTATGCAAGGAATTAGATATATTGACACCACAGCGGCGTGTCAAGGTTAAACATCCCAGGCGCCTGGCTATTAACCGCCAAGTGACAGCCTCCGACCAACTTTGGGAAATTGATATAAAATACGGTTATATTGCAGCAGAGGACCGGTTTTTCTACATGAGGTGTATTATTGATGTCTATGATCGGGCGATTGTGGACTACCACATAGGGCTGTCTTGCGAGGGCAAACATGCTGCTCAGATCCTCCAGCGTGCACTGTGGAAACGACAACTCTTTAATACAGACTGCCGCCCGGTCATCCGGAGTGATAATGGCCCCCAATTTATCAGCAATCACTTTGAAACCGCATGCAATCAACTGAGCACTGAGCACGAAAGGATCCCCCCGAAGACACCAAACAAGAATGCGCACATAGAATCTTTCCATGCCATATTAGAGGATAAATGCCTTAGCAGGCACGAATTTTCATCGTACCAGGAAGCTTGCCAAACGGTAATCAATTATATTCAATTCTATAATGAACGCCGCATTCACGGTAGCCTATATGACTATGCACCCTTTGAATTTCGCAAGCTATTAGCTGCCGGCCAAATAAATCCCTTTATCGTAAAAGTATAGCGCACTCCCCTGTGACACCGGATGCCGGAGTCTAAGCTTAATCCCTTTTAAAAAATTATCTCCATACATCTGGTTAAGACCTGGACGACAAACGCTTGCGGCTTAGCCTTGACGGCCAGGTCAACCTTAGAAGATACAATTCATATTGACTTTGGATGGAAAAAGATTTTAGTTGTTTTTTTGAAATTCTGTGTAATCACGAGAATAAGGGGAATAGACTCTAAAATTAGGGGGTTAAACCGCTATGTGTTACCATTTGATTGGACCTATAATACTTGCATTCATCGCGGTTGCTTGTCTCATATATTCAATTTTCGCTTTCCAGGGAAAGGGACCGTTACTAACAACAATATATCTTTTGGCAAGCCCAAAACAACGCAATAATATGAAAACTAAGGAAAACTATAACTTCGTAGCAAAAGTCTATTTAATGTTATCAATTATATTATTTTTAGTGTCAATTGGAGTGTTTTTTAACTTAACATGGGTACCGCAAGTTATAATTGGTCTTTCGACTATTTTAGCTGTTTATGCGATTGCTTTTTCTATTAAAAGTGAAGCAAGGAAAAAATAACTGAATATTTCGCCTCGGTAATACCACTATATCTCTAAAACTGAACCACTCTCACGGGAAGTTAGAGCCCACCGTCTCAGCAGTAAGGCCGTCCTTTTGATGTGAGTTTTTTTGCAAGCTCTGTTTCCCCACCACAACGGCAGAGAAACAAAGACATGCAGGAATGGATTTCTTGATTAGCGTTAAAAGGTCGTAGTCTTTGCTAGTGTCCTGTCTGCCATTTGGGCGGATTTGAGGCCATGTTCGGCAAGTCTGCGTTCCAGGTCAGCAACATATGTTGCCAGATCTTGAACCTCACGTGCTTTTGCAATATACAGGTTCTGTAAGTATTCACGTTCCTCTTACCAACGTTCGGAAGGACTTTTTACAGTGACATCGAGTTCCCCGGCTTCATAAGCATGAATGTCATGGTTGATGTTTCTGTAAAGATCCTGCTCACTGAACTCATATGGGAACGGTTCCTGCCCGTATTTAACAAGCAGATATTCTCTAATTTCACCCGAAAGATGCTTCCTGATTTAAAAGCTTCCTGCCTATCCACTTGACTAAGGTGACACAATATGTTGTACTTTATCTATATGAGTTGCGATTCTCAGACGGTTTTGTATGCCCCAAATGCAATCACGACAAACACTGGAAAATCGGCGAGTTGTTGTTTGAGTGTGCAAAATGTGGTCATCAGACTTCCGTAATTGCTGGAACGATATTTCAAGATACCCGAAAACCATTGATGGATTGGTTTATAGGCATATGGTGGCTATCGACCATGAAAACTGGAGCGAGTGCAC
>JAGXSK010000272.1 GCA_018333845.1 Clostridia bacterium
GATCTAAATGAAAGGGGCTATATCCAAACAGATGATTTTTTAAAAACCAATCTGCCTGGAGTTTTTGCAGCCGGCGATATAAGAGAAAAATTCCTGCGTCAGGTTTCAACTGCGGTAGGTGATGGAGCAACAGCTGCCATGTCGGCAGAAAGATACCTTGGGGAAAAGTAGTTATATGTAGTTATTTAGTATACTGCTCTGGATTCCAGAAGTTATCCAGGCTTACATTCTGTATGGCACAGAGAAACTTGTAGCGGATATCTGAATACTCCATGCTTAAGCTGGAAACAAGCTTTTTGATTTCCTCTCTTTTTGTCTTTTTGTTTGCGGGACAGGGGTTCTTGATAACTGGAATGTTTTTATTCTCGACAATTCTAATAATAGTACTCTCCTCAAGGGACATTAATGGCCTAATCAGGGTAATATCTGTTCTGTCCAAATATGATTTGGGCTGAAAGAGGCCCATTTGACCATTGAATATAAGGTTCATGAAAAAGGTTTCCACTGCATCATCTAGATGATGTCCAAGGGCAACCTTGCTGCAGTTTAATTTTTTTGCAGCTTCATATAGTGCTCCCCTTCTAAGATTGGCACACAGGGCGCAGGGGTTTTTCTCCTGGCGTATGTCAAATACAATTTTGCCAATTAAAGTAGGTTCAACATGAAGCTTATTTCCCAAATCTGAAACAAAGTCAGCCAGAGGTGTAATATCCATTTCGTCAAAGCCCAGGGTAAGGGTTATAGGGACCAGGTCAAACTTAACAGGCATTTGCCTTTGCAGGGCAGAGAGAATATAAAACAGGGTTGAGCTGTCCTTGCCCCCTGATAAGCCTACTGCAACACGGTCACCATCCTCAATCATCTGGTAGGTATAGATATTTTTCTTTACTGGTGTAAGAAACCATTTTCGATCAGTTCTTTTGATATTTAATGCCACCATATATGTTCCTTCGCCGCCTTACCTTATTAGTATTATTTTTTGAAGAGCTTGTACTCCACCAGCCTTGTACTCTCTGGTCTTACACAGCTTAATTGTACAAGCTTATGCATAATAGTATATCAAAAATATAGTATCCCTGCATAGTTTAATGTTAATGAGGCAAAAATGAAAGTGTTGGAAAAGGGGAGGTGATTATTATGTGCGAAAACTGCAATTGCGGCAAGGTTCTGCAAACCATGACCGTAAACATTGAAGGCATGTCCTGCGGCCATTGTAAAAAAGCCGTGGAAGATGCTTTAAAAACGTTAGATGGTGTTTGTGAGGTAGAAGTAAATCTGGATACCAACACTGCCCTTGTTTCCTATGAAAAGGGTAAGGTTGCTGAGGGAAAAATCAAGGATGCTGTAGCAAGTGCTGGGTATGAAGTTAAATAGGTCCTGGATTTACCAGTCAACTGCAAATTTGTGGTTGGCTTTTTTATTTTTCAGGGAGTTTTTAAAAAATTTTTTAGCTTGATAAATAAAATTTTCCTTACTAGTAAATAATGGATAAGAGGTGATGATATGAAGCTTTCCAAGATGCTGTTAGTGGTATTATTAATGCTCCTTTCCTCCTATACATTATTTTTGTTTTCCCAAAATGTTAGGGTGAGCTATGAAACTTCCTTTGGGAGCCTTATAGAAGGGGAGACTTCTGACAGGCAGTACTTGCTTGTTGGCATGGCAGAACCAGATACAGTGAAATGGGATAGTTCTTTGCAGGAACTAAGCTTTAATCTTACAGACGGGGAATACTCTATTCCTGTAACTTATGATAAACCCATCAGCACCGTCATGGACCTGACAGAGGTGGAGATAATGGTGGAAGGCTATTATACTGATGGCATTTTCAGGGCAAATAAACTCCAGACGCGCTGCCCTTCTAAATACGATGCAAAATAATAATGAGGTGAGGATATGGGATCTATTGGATACTTTTTTCTAGGTATTGGGCTTTTAGCTGCTTTAATAAATTTGTTATTTCTCGTGTCAGGGTGTTTTAGCCATAAAAGGTTCTGGGTGATAGGTGTAAAACAGCTGTCTTATCTTACCATGATTAGTATTGGTATATCATGCCTGGCCCTTTTAGCTATTCTTGTTAAAGGTGATTACGGAGTTGTCTATGCCTTTACCTACACAAGTGACCACCTGCCCTTGATCTATAAAATATGTGCATTCTGGGCAGGAGATGCTGGTTCACTTCTATTTTGGACAGGTCTCCTGGCATTAGTACTGGGTATATATATTTATTCTGAAAGAAAGAAAAAAGACAGCAGCAGCCTTCCTGTTATTGGGGTGGTTATTTTAAATATTGCTCTATTTATGCTTATTCTCCTTGCAAAGTCTAATCCCTTTGCGTTAATGGAAACACAGGCACAGCAGGGCGTCGGATTAAATCCCATGTTGAGAAATCCTTACATGATTTCCCACCCATTGACCCTGTTTATTGGCTATGCTCTGCTGGTTGTACCCTTTGGGTTGGCTGTTTCCTATTTAATATTTCCAACCAAAAGAACCTGGACAGAAAAGGCTAGAAACTGGGTCCTGGCTTCATGGATCTTTTTGACCCTAGGCAACCTGTTAGGAGCCATGTGGGCTTATCAGGAGTTGGGCTGGGGAGGTTATTGGGCCTGGGACCCTGTAGAAAACGCTTCCTTCATACCATGGCTTCTTGTGACAGCACTATTACATACAATGCACCTTGAAAGAAAGTTTTCCATGTGCAGGCTGTGGAATTTACTATTAATATGTTCAGCATACCTGCTCACAATTTTTGGAACCTTTATTGTAAGAAGTGGCGTTCTCCAGTCAGTTCATGCCTTTTCTAATACCGGCACAGGTATTTACTTTTTATCTTATATTTTTATTGTAATAGTGGGTTTTGTTTATCTTGTTTACAGGGCAAAGTCAGTTTCAGAGGAAGTAAAAAACAGGGATACTGTAGGCATTAACATGCTTATTGGAGGAGCTTTAATTTTATCCTTAACTGGATTCATAGTATGGGCTGCTACAATCTATCCATTATTCACTTCCTTTATAACCGGAGAAACAATGAATCTTACTGGGGAGTTTTATAATACAGCTACAGCACCGCTTTTTGCCTCACTAATACTGCTCATGGGAGCCTGGCCTATAATTGGATATGGAAACAGCTTGAGAATTAATAAAATAAAATGGATAATACTCCTGCTTCTAATCTCAATGGGAATAGGTGCCTTTTTATATTATTCTACAGGAGGTCCTTTTACAGCTGTCTTGGGATATACCATTTGTGCATTAGCATCCATATCCCTGGTAAAAGAAACAGCCATTTTAATCTATAAAAAGATTAGGGAAGGAAATATAAAGCCTGTTAACTTATTTCAGAGAATACCAGTGGCTGCCCATCTAATACATCTAGGGGTGGTAATACTTGCATTGGGGGTAATTACAACCCAGGTATATTCACAGCACCATACCAAAACCCTCCATAAGGGAGAAACATTTGAGGTATCAGGTTATTATATTACCTATGAAGGTTTGGGTAAAGAAGCAGGGGTTGACAGAACAACCATTTATGCTATCCTCCCTGTTTCCATTGGTGAAAAGGTTATTTATGAGCTAAATCCTAGAAGGTCATTTTATGAAAACTGGAACCCTATTGCCAGGGTTGCCATCAGTGGTACCTGGGCAAGGGACATATATGTCCAGTTGGCGGGCTGGGATGATTTTGGTAATCAGGCAACATTTATGATACATATTAATCCCCTGATACGCACGATCTGGTTGGGAGGCTTCTTGTTAGCACTGGGAGGGTTTATAGCCTTTTTC
>JAGXSK010000273.1 GCA_018333845.1 Clostridia bacterium
AATTTATACGACCTTATGATCAAAAAATTCTAGATGAGTTTGATGGCGGTGTAATACATTTTTGCGGTAGAGGTGATCATTATATCCATCTGCTCCATCAAATGCGTGGAGTTCATGCAATCAATATGTCTCAACCAGAATGCAATAACATGGATATTATATACCAAAATACCATTGACAAAGGAATTATGATAATTGGCCTAAAACACGATGAGGTGGAAAGAGCACTTTCCATGAATGTGGATTTTAAAGGTAGAGTACATGTGGGATCTTCCATAGCAGCATGGCAAGATGATTTCATCAAGTCTTAGAATAGGTGGAGGTTATAATGACAGGACGTGAAAGACTTTTATGTGTTTTACAAGGTTCTATTCCTGATAGAGTTCCTATAGGGCTTTTTGTACAGGAAGAGTTTTTATCATATTTCTTTCCTACAAAAAGTAAAGTTGATCGTGTTATAGACGGTAGTGAATGTGCAAGAATACTAGGATTTGATATTATCACACGGGGTTTAGAATTTACTGTACCTTACTTCCTTAAAAAAACTTATGCAAACTGGGAAGTGGAAAAGAAAAATCAAATTAGCAATGGAATTATGTATAGTACAGTACTTATAAGAACCCCTAAAGGAACTCTGAAACAGGTTGAGGGAACGCCCTATGATGAAAAAATAGCTGCAGGAACACATCCATCTACATTGGAGTATTTGATTGATGATGAAAGAGACTTAGAGATATTCCACAAATATGTTCCAGATATAGATGATGAAAGCATTAAGGAAATGAAGGAACATGGAATTCATGTAAAAAAAGTGATAGGTGATACCGGGATATCTGCACCATGGGGCTTTGGTGGGGTATATAACATGGCTTCAACTTATAGAAGTTTAGAAAAGCTAATGATTGATCCTTACGTAAATAAAGACTTCTATGAAGCTTATATGGGGAAAATGACTCAATTAATTGTTAAAAACTATGAGTGTTTATCTGAAACAGAATTTGACTGTTTAGGAGTTCAAGGTAATATTGCAAACTCGGCATTGATAGGAGAAGAATATTTTAAAAGTTTTATTCTTCCTTATGAAAAACAAGTTGTAGATGTGATTAAGAATGCTGGTAAATATGCCCTCTACCATAACTGTGGAAAAGCAAAAATTCTTCAGAAATCTTACGCAGAAATGGGCATAGATATTTGGGAAACTGTTGCTGGACCACCTCAGGGTGATAATAGTCTAGCTGAAGCTAAGCGTTTAATTGGAGATAGGGTTATCTTATCAGGAAATCTTGATCAGGTTAACTTTTTAAAAAAAGCCTCACTGGAAGAAATAGATAGAGAAGTAACTAGGATTATTAATATAGGAAAACCTGGAGGAAAGTATATTTTTGCTTGTTCAGATTATCTGGAAAAAGATACTCCTATAGAAAACATTAAAACGGTAATTGAAGTGGCAAAAAGGGAAGGTAAATACTGATAAATAATAGACAAAATATAACAATGATAAAACTAGGGAGAGACTTCAAATTGAATAAGATTACTGACATGAAAGTAGATAAGTTAGAGATAAAAGTATTCAATGATAGAATGAACTTGGGTATAGAAGCAGCTAAAGATTGTGGAAAAATCATAAGAGAATTACTTAAAGAAAATGAGAATATAAATGTTATTTTCGGTGCAGCACCTTCACAAAATGAATTTATTGCTTCACTTGTATCTAATAAGTTAATTCATTGGGATCGCATAAATGCATTTCATATGGATGAGTATGTTGGGTTAACACCTGACTCACCACAGCGTTTAGCTCACTATCTTGAGGAAAGGTTGGTAAGTAAAGTACAGTTTAAATCAGTTAATTATATAAATGGTTCAGCAGATGATATTCAAGCTGAATGTGACAGGTATTCAAAGCTTTTAATGGATTTTCCGGTGGATATAGTTTGTATGGGTATTGGTGAAAATGGCCATATAGCTTTTAATGATCCTCATGTTGCTTTGTTTGATGATGGTAAGCTGGTCAAAGTAATTGAACCCGATGAAAAATGTAGAAAACAGCAAGTAAATGATGGTAGCTTTAAAAATATTAATGAGGTGCCTAATAAGGCTATTACCTTGACTATCCCAGCGCTAATGGCTGCAAAATACATTTTCTGTATGGTTCCTGATAAAAGAAAAGCGGAAGCTGTATTCAATGCAATAAACGGTGATATTACAGAAGAATGCCCGGCTAGTATTTTAAGAACTCATGATAATGCTAAGCTTTATACTGATATCAATAGTGCGAGTTTGCTTATTAATAAATAGGGAGGAACCCTCAATGAACCATTCCCAATGGGAAATACTTAAAAAATGTGCAAATATGGAGGAAATGCAGGAAGTACCAGTAGGTTTAATAGTTGACAGCCCTTGGATACCAGGGCATGTTAATATGCCTACAATAGACTATTTTACCATGACAGATAAATGGCTTAATGCAAATATCAAGGTTATTAACGATTTTCCAGAAGTAATTTTCTTGCCTGGATTCTGGGTTGAGTACGGTATGGCCTTGGAACCCTCCGCCTTTGGCTGTAAAATAGAGTTCTTTGAAAGCACCACACCAAACATTAATCACATTATTGCTTCTACAGAAGAAGTGAGCAAGCTTAAAATTCCAAATCCTAAAACAGATGGGTTAATGCCCTTTGTGCTTTCAATTTATAAAAATATTGAGCCAAAGGTTAAGGATAAAGGCTATTGTATTAAAACTGTAGCTGCCAGGGGACCTTTAACACTTGCATCGCATCTTATGGGATTGACCAACTTTTTAATTGGGTTAAAAACAGATCCTGAAAATACACATAAGTTTATTAAAATAACTACAAAGACAGTAAAGGAATGGTTACAAGCACAAGCTGAGATCTTAAGTGAAGTAGAAGGCATTATGGTTTTAGATGACATTGTTGGTTTTCTCTCAAAGGAAGATTATTTGGAATTTGCTCACCCATATATGAAGGAGATTTTTGAGGCATTTCCAAATTGCATCAAGATGTACCATAACGATACTGATAATATAGTATTCATGCCATATCTAGAAGACTTAAAGGTTAATATTTTTAATTTCACCCATTTAAGGGATGTGTGCAAGGTTAGGGAATTAGTTGGTGATAAAGTTTGTTTACTGGGGAATGTAGCGCCTTTAGACGTCCTAACTAAAGGGGACTACAATACAGTAAAGGATGCGGCACAAGAAATAATTAAGTCTCATGGGGAAAAGGGTCTTATTCTGTCTGCTGGGGGAGGTACTTCACCAGGTACTCCCGGAGGTAATATTTCTGCTTTAATCGATGCTGCTAAAAGTTAATTTTTATCAATAGCACGTGACTTCACTGAGATAATTGAGCAGCTTTATTCTTAGCTTCTGATTACGCTAATCATATTACAGGTGAAGTAATAGAGATAAATGGTGGACTACTAATGGACTAAGGGGGATCCTTAAGTGAGAATTACAGATTTAAGTCAATTAAGAAACATTTTAAATAAAGAAATATCCGAAATAAAAGTTACAGATATCCATACCCACATTTATTCAGCAGACTTTAAAGGGCTTTTTTTATGGGGTATAGATGAATTACTGACATATCATTATGTGCTTGCAGAGTACTTCAGAGTGTCTGACATGGACTATGGAAGGTTTTTTAAGCTTTCTAAAGAGGAACAGGCGAACTTAATATGGCAGGAGCTCTTTGTAAATCGCTCGCCAATTAGCGAAGCCCAAAGGGGTGTTATAACAGTACTTGATAAACTGGGGTTAGATGTATCATCTAAGGATATAGATTATCTAAGAGCATACTTTAAGTCCATGAATATAAATGAATACTTAACCAGGGTGTTTGACCTTGCTGGAGTAAGGTGTGTGGTGATGACAAACGACCCCTTTGATAAAGAAGAAGCCAGCATCTGGAATAAAACAGGCAATAGCGATTCAAGGTTTAAAGCAGCTTTAAGAATTGA
>JAGXSK010000274.1 GCA_018333845.1 Clostridia bacterium
TGGTTAACCTCAGTGGAAAGGAAGGGGTTTATGTGGATACCCTTTCACGGGGTATGAAGCAAAGGCTTGGTCTAGCCCGCTGCCTGGTGCACAGCCCACAGGTTCTAATTCTAGATGAACCGGCTTCCGGCCTGGATCCAAGGGCAAGGGTAGAAATGAGGGAAATATTAAAGGAGCTGGGAAAGTTGGGCAAGACCATTTTAATAAGCTCTCATATCCTCCATGAGTTAACAGACATGTGTGATACCATAGGAATAATTGAAAATGGACGAATGCTTATCAGTGGACAGGTAAAGGATATACTTTCTCAGGCAAAGGGCATGGGTATAATTAGAATCAATCTCCTGGGGCAGCATCAGGAGACATCTAACTATCTCAAGAGGCATCAGCTTGTTAATGATGTAATAAGGGATGACCATGGGTTGCGAGTATATATTACTGGGGGACAGCAAGAAAACTATAGGCTCTTGAAGGAATTAGTAACAAATGGTTTTCCTGTAACTGGTTTTTATCCGGAACAGGAAGATTTGGAAAATGTGTTCATGAAAATTACCCAGGAGGTGGCACAATGAATAATAAGGGTCTTTTAAGTCCAGTATTAACTAAAGAACTGAAGCAGCGCTTTCGTACCTTCAGAGGACCCTTGGTGGTTGTCCTCTACCTGGGAGCGGTTGTTGCCATTACCCTTGCTTTTGTCTATCTTAGCACCAGGCATGGTGTTGGAACCTTTCAGCCAGATAGAAGCAGAGAGCTTTTCATCATGCTTTCCATGCTCCAGTTATTTATGATAGCATTTGTTACGCCGGGTATGTCTGCAGGTGTGATCAGCAGTGAAAGGGAAAGGCAGACCCTGAATATCCTGTTAACTACCCGCCTGTCACCAGCTTCAATTATCCTAAGCAAACTTATATCTTCCTTATCCTTTACTTTATTGCTGGTGATAACAACATTACCTGTATATGCAATGGTTACATTATATGGGGGAATCGCACCAAACCAATTGGCAGGGGTATTTGGACTTTATTTCTTGAATATGGTTTTTTTTGGAAGCGTGGGAGTTTTTTTATCCACATGGATACGTAAAACTGCCATCAGCACAGTAATATCTTATGCATTAATATTTGCCCTGGTGGTATTTACCTTCCTTGGTGCAGAACTTATAGACCAGTATGCCAGAAACAAATATCATATGGAAATGGAAAGGATGACCACAGAAGCCGCAACCGCGGCTGCAGAAAAAGCCGGCAGCTATTCTGATGCCCAGGTGCATTCATATATTATGTATGAAACACCTGGAAGTGTATGGATCTTAAGGAGCTTGAACCCTGTAATAGTAATGGTGAGCATTTTTGAAATGGGGTTTGGGGGAGAATTTCCTTATAATCCATGGAAAATTTATACAATCTCCTATGGAGTGCTAAGTATGGTTTTAATTTTAGTTAGTATTTACCTGCTTCCCCCAATAAAACGTGGGATAACAATTTGGCCATGAATGTGAAGAAATTGTGAATAAATTTTGAACTATTGCATAATATCAATGACAAACCACCCCATCTTTGTTAAACTTTTATAATAAAAGGATAAACAAAATCTAAGGGGGTATGTATAATGCTGAAGGATTTTTTAGAGAAGTTAAAAACAGAAAGGAAAAAGGAAGAAAGAAAGGATACAGCAAAAAAAGTAGGTGCAGGATTAGCAATAGGTACTGCCATTGGGGCTGCTGCAGGGGTACTGTTAGCTCCAAAGTCTGGTAAGGAAACCAGGGAGGACATAAAAAATAAAGCAAAGGAAGTAATAGAGGAAGGCAAAGAATTAATAGAAGAAAGCAAGGAAGTAATTAGTGAAAAGCTTGAGCAAATAAAAAGCAAAAAGGAAGCTGCTGAGGAAGCAGTTGAAGACATAATAGAAGACGCAAAAAATGTCATTGAGGAAAAAACCGGCAAAACTTCAAAATCTTTGAAGGCTGAATAATCATGTACATTTCATTACAAGACTTGGGGATATTCGTGGTTTTTTGTATAGTAGCGGCTGCCAGTATCTTTTTGATTATTACGTTAATTAAATTTAATAAAATGCTTAATGAGGTTAATAGTAAACTAATTAAAAATGATGAAAAGATTCAAAAAACTATCGACAACTTTGCTGCAACCTCGGAAAATATTAATGTAATTACCACTTCTCTAAAGAAAAATAAGCATATTTTTGATGAAACCATTCCTGCTTCAATTAGTAATATCCACTTAATTTCCGAGACATTAAAAAACACCACTCAAAAAGCAGACAAGTCTTTGGATGTGGTAAACCTAAACCTCATGGAAACTGCCAGTGCTGTTAAAGAAAATACCCAGGATATTATCACATATATAAGGGTAATTGGTGAGGTTGTAAGAGTACTTGTGCAGCTTGTATTCAAAAAATAGGTTAAACAATTAAGATGCCATAAGAAGATTTCCTATTGGGACAATGTTTAAATCAGACAGCCAGGATGTGGTATTATGCATTTGACCAGGATTGAAGAAAACATGCTCATGGGCAAGCAGGGCAGGGGACCCCAGCTTGCCATGGAAATCATTGTAAAGCTGGGAGAGTTGTATGGAGCAGACGACTTAATTCCAGTGTCACAAGCTCATATTGATGGATGTTTATATGCTGCAGTTGGTGAAGCAGGACTCTTATTTGCAGAGAAGCTGGATCAGCTGGGAGCAAAGGTGGCAATTCCCACCAGTCTGAATGCTACCTCCTGTGATGTTGATAACTGGCGGGAGCATGGGGTTGATCCTGCCTTTGCAGAAAAGAGCAGCCAGTTGGAAAAACACTATCTGAATATGGGAGCACTTCCAACATGGACATGTGCCCCCTACCATTTTGGATTGGTTCCCAGGTTTGGTGAACAGATAGCCTGGGCCGAATCTAATGCCATTGTCTATGCAAACTCTGTTATAGGAGCAAGGACTGAAAGATATGGGGATTATACAGATATTTGCTGTGCTGTAGTTGGAAGGGTACCTGAGTTTGGTCTGCATAAAAGGGAAAACAGGGCAGGTCAGATACTCATGGACTGCACATACATGGACTTGAAGCCTACTACAGATAATTTCGCAGTATTGGGCTATTTAGTAGGGGAAATAGCAAAGGACAGGATACCTGTACTAAAGGGAATTCCGTCATGGGTTTCAGGAGATCATTTAAAAGCCTTTTGTGCAGCCATTGCCTCATCTGGTGCAGTTGCCCTGTTTCATATGATTGGAATAACCCCAGAGGCTTTAGATGAAAAGGCTGCATTTCAG
>JAGXSK010000275.1 GCA_018333845.1 Clostridia bacterium
AAAAGAAGAAGGAAAGAACCCATTTGTTCTTGAGTCCAAGGAACCTACAATAGATTATAAAGAGTTTTTAAAGTCTGAGGGCCGGTATACAACATTAATGCAATCCTTTCCTGAATTAGCTGAAGCTTTATTTGACAAAGCTGCAAAAGACGCTAAGGAGCGTTATGAAGCCTACAAGCGTATGGCAATGTAATGCAAATAATATTTTACCTCCCTTTAAAAGTTTAGTTTGAAGGCAGTTTAAGTGCCCAAGCAACTAAGCTGTATTCAGCCTCTTGCTAAAAGTAAGGGGCTGGTTTTTCAAACAAAATCCATAGTAAAGCTGTTTTGTTTTAATAAACTTTAATTTATTCTTCAAATGGCTTATTCTAGTATTTAAAGATAATGTGATGCTAATAATAACCTTGAGGTGAAAAAGCTTGGTAAACCCAATTGTGGAGGCGTATATAGGTGAATATGCAAGTGGCAAAAGTGAAAATGCAGTAAACAGGGCCTTATGGTTAATGAAACAGGGAAGAAATGTTACCCTTGTTGACTTGGATATAGTGGAGCCCTTTTATACCCTGCGCCCTATTAAAAAGAAATTAGAAGATATGGGCATAACGGTCCTGGCCTGGGAAAGTCGTAAAACCATGGGGCTAGGTGAAGCAGGCAACATAATAAAGCCTGAATTGAGGTGGGTATTAAAAAGAGCAGGAGATTTAATATTAGACGTAGGGTATGGCGTAGAAGGTGCAAAAACATTAAATCTTATTCACGGTGTTGATGATAACCCATACCTCAAAATTTATGCTGTAGTCAATGTATCACGGCCAATGACAAGTACCTCTGAAGACATTGTTGATTATGTACGAAGTCTTGGCCGAGTAGATGGTATTGTAAATAATACTCACTTAGGCAGTGATACTGATATAGAAGTTATTCAAAATGGTACGAAGATAGTTGACAAGGCTTCCCGGATTCTTAACATACCGGTTGTTTTTACCACTGCTGAAAAAAAACACCAGCTGCTATTGGGAGAGGTAGATTATGCAGGCAACCATGTTTTTTACATTGAAAGATTTATGCCAGAAACCTTTTGGTAGTTAGTTGCATTATAAATTTATCTATAATAAAATGTTAAGTTAATTAGAATACCCAGGAGGTGTTAAATACAATGGCCGTAAAACCTATAGAAGGTGAAAAAAAAGTATTTGTTACAGGAAATGAGGCAGTTGCTTGGGCAGCACTTGTGGCAGGGGCAGAGATCATGTATGGATATCCCATTACACCCCAAAATGAAATCATGCACTATTGGACAAGAATTGCTCCAAAGTATGGTAAAAAGTTTTTGCAGACTGAAGATGAAATTTCTGCTGGGTTCACCTGTTTAGGTGGAGTTTTTAGTGGAAAAAAGGCATTCACTGCAACAGCTGGCCCGGGCAATACTTTAATGCAGGAGCCAATGTCCATGGCAGAAATGATGAAAGTTCCAGCTGTGTTCGTCATCTGCCAGAGGGGTGGCCCTTCAACCGCTACTGTCATATACTCTCAACAAGAAACAACATTAACCTGTTTTGGTGGCAATGGTGAAGGACTCAGGATTGTTTATTCAACAGAAAACCATCAGGAGCTCTATGATTATACTATTAAAGCATTTAATGCTGCCTGGAAATACCGTATACCAACCTTTGTTCTTGGTGACGGATATCAATCAAAGATGCGGGAATCACTCGTAATGTATGACCCCGAGGTTAGGGGAATACAGATGGTGGAACCTGAACCAATTGTTCGTAAACCTGGTGTGCCAGGTGTGGATAGAAAACCTATTCATTTAAGAAATACATACAATATGGAAGATGAGCTGTATGAAGTGGTAATGGATTTGGTTGATAATTACAATAAAATGGCCCCAGAAGTTGTAGAATATGCTTCCTTTAATTGTGATGATGCAGATGTACTAATTCTTGCCCATGGCATTGTATCGCGGGCTGCCCAGGGAGCAGTGAAGCAGTTAAGAGAAGAGGGTTTAAGAGTGGGGCATTTTAGACCCATCACATTAAGACCCTTTCCCCATGATGAGCTAAAGAAGTATGCCAGTCAGGCTAAAAACATATTAATTGTTGAGTCAGCATATGGACAGTTTGATAAAATAGTGAAAGAAGCCATCTACGGAGTCAGTACCCCTATTACCCCATATTTTAGGCCAGGAGAGGGAATAACTGTAGAAGAGGTTGTTAAAGAAGCTAAAAACCTGCTATAACCAGACAAGGGGACGGTTCCTCTGTCTTGTTTTGCATTAGTACAAAAGCACTATGCACAAAGCCAAGTTTTAAACCCGAATTGAGATGCACCTCCTTACATGAGATGGTGTATCTCCAAACATTATTTGTAAAGAGGAGGTAAAAAAATGTCTATTCAACCTCAGATGCCTAAAAGCTGGCGCCTAGAGACAAAGCCTCATAAATTTTGCCCAGGCTGCGGTCATCCATTAATTCTAAAGGCTTTGGGAGAAGTCATAGATGAGTTGGAAATTGCAGATAAAACAGTATTTGGCTGTGATATAGGCTGTTCCTTATTAGCATGGGATTTCTTTAATGTGGATACAATCCAAACACACCATGGCCGCACCACGCCAGTAATTGTTGGTATCAGAAGAGCTGATGAAGAGGTTATTGGTATTGCATACATGGGCGATGGTGGTGGATATGCTATCGGTTCCCAGCATTTGGTTAACTCGGCAGCCAGAAACGATAAAGTTTTAGTAATATTAGCCAACAATACCCAGTATGGAATGACTGGCGGGCAGATGGCACCCACTACATTGCCAGGTCAAAAGACAGAAACCAGCCCCTATGGAAGAGATGTGGAAATTACAGGTCCTCCCTTTCAAGGACCAGAAATGGTTGCTGCAGTCTCCCAGGAAGGTGCCTATGTAGCCAGAGCAACTGTGGCTAATCCCAGGCAGATGAAAAAATTCATAAAAAAAGCCATTGAAAATGTCAAAGATGGCAGGGGCTTCTCATTTGTTGAAGTTCTTTCCCTGTGTCCAACCAACTGGAGAACCAATGCAGAACAAACATGGAAGTTTGTTGAAGAAGATATGACAAAATATTTCAAGGTTGGCGA
>JAGXSK010000276.1 GCA_018333845.1 Clostridia bacterium
CGCCTCCGGTACCTGGATCTTTAGCTCCTCCACCGCAACCAACTGCTAGTGCCATGGCAAATAAAGCCGCTACTAAAAGCACTAAAATCTTTAAACTTCTCTTTTTCACAAATACTCCTCCTTAGTGTTTGTAATCTTTAGTTTAAATCTGTCAAATCTGTCATTTCCTACAGCAAATCATAGCTAATTGCCTATCACCCCCTTAAAAAGCTGATTCTATCCTAAAAACCTACATGGTCCTTGCTATACGGCAAATTGCAAAATCTCTTTGTCCTAAAACTTCTGATTTTGTCTGCTTTCCCTTGATAACCCTCAGGTATTCTTCAAATATCTCCCTGCCTACTTCCTCCACAGTTTTATGTCCGGTCATAATGGTACTTGCATCAATGTCAATGTTATCCATCATTGTTTTAACAGTCTTTGGGTTTCCACAAACCTTTACAACTGGTGCTATTGGAGCACCTGTCGGTGTGCCCCTGCCAGTAGTAAAAACAATTATTTGCGCACCGCCGGCTATCATGCCGGTAATTGACTCTATGTCATGGCCTGGAGTATCCATTACCACTAAGCCCTTTTCATGGGGTTCTTCAGCAAACTGAATAACTTCTTTTATTACAGAAGAGCCTGCCTTGTAGATACAGCCAAGGGATTTTTCCTCTATTGTTGTTAAGCCCCCCTCAATATTACCAGGAGTAGGGTTACCCCCTCTAATATCAACTCCAAGTCTCTTTGATTCCTTTTCAACATTGGCTACGATCTCATAAATCTGCCTGGCTACTTGAGCATTCTTGGCCCTTTTAGCCAGAATATGTTCAGTGCCAGTTAACTCTGTTGTTTCTGAAAGAATTACAGTACCACCTGCGTCAACGAGCAAGTCAGATGCGAAGCCTGTTGCTGGATTAGCAGCTAATCCAGATGTGGTATCAGATCCTCCACATTCAGTTCCCAGAATAATATCACTTATGTCTATGGGTTGTCTTTGAATCTGGGATGCATTCATGACCATATCCCTGACTATTTCTGAACCCCTGGCTACGGTTTTTAAAGTGCCTCCCTCATCTTGAATTGTCATATGAGCTACAGGCTTTCCTGTTACCTCTATTTCAACAGCCAGATCTTTGGGCTGGAGGGTTTCACATCCCAGGCCAACTACAAGTACTGCTGCAACATTGGGATTTTTACCAAAGCCGATTAAGGTACGTGCAGTTTGTTCCTTGTCACTTCCAATCTGGGAACAGCCATGCTGGTGAATTATAGGGATGGCCCCTGGAACCTGAGCCGCTATCATTTCCACTGCCCTGTTGGCACAGACAACTGATGAAATAACAACCACATGATTTCTTATGCCTACCTGTCCATTTTCCCTGCGATAACCAGTTAATTGCATCTTATATATCCTCCTATATCCTCCTTAATTGCGCAAATCCCCTCTGCCCCTCTGGCTCAATACATTTTGTACATGAACATGCTCGCCCATGGCTATATCTTCAGTTGTTATTCCAATTTCCTCTCCATATTTATATACCGGGCTTCCCTTTTTAATGTCTTTTATTGCCACCTTATGTCCAAACTTAATGTCTGCTTGAAGGGTAATAATAAATGTTTCGCTGCTTGTTTCAACTGCAATTTCCTGACCCTTTTGCAAATCCACTGTAGCTGTAGCCACATTATCCTTTTGGTTTATAACAATTAATTGCTGCATTATTCCACCCCCTACAAAACCTGCTTGTTCTCTAAAAGTACTTCCCCTTTATACCCTAACTCCCGGGAAATAGCCATGGCAGTACTTTTAACTTCCTCAACTATTTCATTAAAATTCTGCCCCATTATTTTGGCTGTTGGTCCAGATACACTTATAGCTGCACTAACCCTGCCATAATTATCAAAGATTGGGGCCGCTACACAACTAACTCCGCTGATTAACTCTTCATTATCCAGGGCATAGCCCTTTGCCCTGATTATTTCTAATTCTTTCACTAACTCTTCAATATTTATTATAGTTTTATTTGTATAACGAGGCATACCCCTTTTCTCAACAATACTCCTTGCTTCATGTATTGGCATGTATGCCAGCAATGCCTTGCCTACCCCTGTACAGTGGGTCGGCATTCTCATTCCAACCTGTGTCACTACCCTTAATGAAATACGGTGCCATTCCCTTTTATCAATGTAGAGTACTTCATTGCTGTCCAAAATAACAAGGTGTACCGTCTCCCCCAGATGCTCAAGCAGCCTTTGTATGTGAGGTGATGCAACTGTTCGTACATCCCAATTATGAGAAACTACGGTTCCCAGTTCAAAAAGCCGTATTCCTAGTCTATACTTGCCATTAAAGGGTGACTGTTCTACATAGTGATAGTCTCTTAATGTTGACAGCAGTCCATGGACTGTGCTTTTTGGAAGGCCTAGATGATTGGTTATTTCCATAAGGGCCATTTCTCTATTTGCTGTTGCTAAAATGTCAAGTATTTTTGCGGCCCTGGCCACAGATTGTATTTGGTTATTTTTACGGACATCAGTAACCATGTCTTTAAACAGCCCCTTGCTCAATAATTCCCAGAATCAAATCCAACTTAACACGAGTGTAACATGTACCATGTTACACTAAGGCGCCCTCTCTCAAGAGTTTCCCTTCTTGCTTTGCCTTTATTAAACGTGAAGTTGCCAGTATTGAAATAACTTGACTTATATTCTAAATATTCAAACCTTTTTGTGCTTTTTATGGAGTAATTAATTTAATTGCCTCAATTTTAAACATCATATTTTGATCACTATTTATTACGTAATTTAGTTGTATCTTTTCGACATTGCTTTTTTTATTCCTGCAGGAAATGTTCGGTAATATCGAATTGTGTTCGGTTATTTTGTCAACAATGGCAGTGACTTTATTTTTCCGGCAGCCATCCCATGCTTGTAGATATTGCCCTGCCTGCTTCCTGAACTGAATTCACCAGCCCCTTAATGGTTTCAGCAGGAAACTGGGAAGCAGACCCAGAGGCACTAATGGCAGCAATTACATTCCCTGTATAATTATATACTGGCACAGCTACACAATTGAGACCCAATTCCAGTTCTTCAAGATCCAGTGCATATCCTAAAGCTCTAGCATTTTGCACCTGTTTTAGTAATTCATACAAGTTATCTATTGTATTGGGAGTTAATTTATTAAATTCAATTTTGGACAGTGCTTTGATAATTTCTTCATCAGGAAGTCCTCCAAGAAGTATTTTACCCACTGCTGTACAGTATAGGGGCACCCTCTTTCCAACCCGGGAGTATCTAATCATGCCCCTGGGCGGCTCAACCTTGTCAATGTATATTGCTTCCCAGCCATCCATAACCACAAGGTGAACGGCAATTCCACAGGTTTCTGCAAGCTTTTCAATGTGTACTCTAGCTCTATGCCTAATGTCCATATTTGCTGCTACCATATTGCCCAGTTCAAATAGCTTTAGTCCTAATCTATATTTACCAGTACTTTCATTTTTTTCTACAAAACCTTCCCTTTCCAGGGTAAAGATTGACCGGTGCACAGTAGTCCGGTGGATACCTGTAATCTTGCTAATTTCTAAAACTGACAGTTCTTTTTTGTTATAATCAAAGGCAGATAAAACCTTGACACCTTTCGCAAGAGAGTGTACAAAATAGCTATCTAATTTATCGGTCAAAGTGAAACCTCCCCTGGTGCGATTATTTAGGCGATTATGTTGTATGTTACATGGGCGAACATAAAGTTCAAATGCCTATATTATTCTACTTGATTTGCAAATATCCTTTTTTATTTTTAAAATTTTTGTAAATGTGCGAATTAATCCTGGAACTTAAATACAGCCTGTTTTTCTCTGACCAAAGGCAGAAAAAACCCAGCAGACTATAGGGCCTGCTGGATTTCTATAAGGAGGAGGTTATTTGTCAAGGCTCTTTGCTAGAAGCTCAAGTGAATATTTGCCGCATACTTACTAAAATAGTTATTATTGATACTAAAACCTAAATCTAAAAATTTTCTAATAAACAACCATAACCACTTATTTTTTCGTGTACTCCTGATAGTCTTAAACAATCCCAAAAGGTTGCTTGTATTGCCGAAATTACTGGTTTGTTAAGATCCTTTTCGAGAGTTTTTATTATAGGAATACTTCTAATACCTGTACATGCAATAAATATCCCATCAGCATTTTCTACATCTGTACTTTTAGCTAAATTATAAACAGTTTCAAGATCCTGCCTGTTTATATCATAGTCTTCGATCAAACCTAATCCAGCTAAATTTAATACCTTAAAACCCTTTTCCTGCAAATATTTTATTGCTCTTAAATTTATTTCTTCAACATAAGGAGTTACCACCGCTAACTTATTGACTTTTAATTTATCCAATGCCTTGCTAACAGCACTTGCAGTGGTAGTACATGGTATCCCATTAGTTACTTCCTCCATGCTTCTTATCAGGTTTTTATCATATTCTGACCCATTTATAAAGCTTCCACTAGTACATCCTAATACTATGACATTTAGTGGAGCCGTCGCCAGTAATCGTGCCGCCTCAATGGAAGCTGCTGCTATCTCAGTTACCCCTTTAACATCTACGGTTTTTAATTCAACCCTTGTGGTATGAATGGAAA
>JAGXSK010000277.1 GCA_018333845.1 Clostridia bacterium
AAAGACATGACCAGTGGCTCAAATAATCGTTCCATGGGCTCGGTAATTAAGATTTGATGTCTTTCAGGCTCAATGGGGTGAGACAGGCCAAGCATTTGGCCAATGAACTTTGAATAAGGGCCAGCAGCATTTATGACTATGTTAGTTTCAATTGTTCCCTTATCAGTTACTACTGCCGTTACTTTTCCCTTACTGGAGGCTCCCTTGTTAGTCGTTTTTATTGCTGTAACAGTTGTATAGGTATTAATTTCTACCCCAAGTCTTTTGGCAGCATGTGCATAAGCAAAGGTTGCTTTAAAAGGGTTGACATGACCATCCTCCTGGCAGTGAAAGGCTGCAACCATGCCCTCTGTGTTTAGGTACGGTACTATTTCTTTTGCTTCTTCTGGGGATAGCTTTCTTGAGGGTATTCCCAGGCTATTTTGCAATTTTAGGTTTTTTTCAAGCATTTGGGCTTGCTGCTCTTTATAAGTAATAAGTAAATAGCCGCTTTCCCTGTACTCAATATCATCCCAACCTAATTCTTGGCTCAGGTTTTTGAAAATCTGTGCACTAGCCCTTGAAATAAGACAATTTATTTTTGTGCCCCATTGCTGACGAAAGCCGGCAGCACATCGCCCTGTGGAACCACTAGTAATGTATTTTTTTTCCAGGAGAACAACATTTTTAAAACCCTTTTTTGCCAGGTTGTAGGCTACTGCGCAGCCTATTGTTCCTCCTCCTATTACTACTGCGTCAGCTTTTTTACGCATCAGCTTCACCACCTGCAATTGTTCCCAGCTTTATGGGTCTAATAGGAGCTCTATAGGTGGGAACATCTATTTCTTCAATATTTAAACCTTTTTTTCTGGCAATTTCCCCAGCTAGTACATGTCTGCAGGTGCTTCCCTGGCATGGTCCCATGGTGCAGCGGGTGTGCCTTTTTATTTCTTCAAGGGTTTGAACCCCTGAATCTATCAGTCTATGAACATCCTCTAAAGTAACATCCTCACATCGACAAAGATAAGTTTTATCGCTCATCTTGAACCCTCCAGTCTAAGGCCTCTGATTATCTGCACTTGATCCTTGGGAACGGCAATGGTGATAATATTGGTGTGATCAAGCTTTTTACTGCACTGCACTTTAACAACCCTTGCAGTACCTACTTCATTACCTTCGCGGTCTAAAGCAGTTACTATCTGTCCTTCTGCTGGCAGAGGTAAAAATTCATAGGGTAGTTTTATAGATGCTTCTGTATCGCTAGAAGTCTCATCTAATACAAAACATGCCAATCCAGGACAAGCACTTACGCACTGGGCACAGCCATTACACCTTTCGTAATCTATTTTTGGTATATCATTGATGTCTTCAAAGGGAATAACGGCACCAGGCTTGCAGCCTGTAAAACAAGGGTTGCATGGTATTTCCTGGAAGCATTCGAAGATGGCATAGGGTTTTGTGCGTCTTCTTTCTTCAGATGGTAAGATTGTTTCCACCATCTCCACATTAACAAGACCTGTTTTTTCAAACACTATTATCACCTCCTAAACAGCTAAGAGTTCTAACCCTTCTCTAATTTTTAATCCAGTTACACCAGCTCTTAAGCTTTTAAGATCATCCAAGCATTCTTGTCTTAATGCTTGGATGTTTTGGTTGTATCCAAGTGATTCTGCTGCAGATAGACCTGCAATCTTTCCTTCCACCATGGCACTGCTAGCCTCTTCTACACCAGATGCATCACCGGCTACGTATATTCCATGAGATGTTGTTTCCATATGCTCATCTCTAATGGGCACGTATCCACCGAGCTGGGGAATGTATTTCATTAGACAGCTGCAGTGGCGCAGCAGATCTGTTAAAGGGGAAAGGCCAACTGCCAGGCAAATAGTATCCACTGCAAGCTCTTTTTCTGTTCCTGGCACCTGCTGCCAGTTATTGTCAAGTTGACAGATGATTGCGCCTTCAACAAAATCAGTGCCAAGGGCTTCTTTAATGGTATGTGAGGTTAGAATGGGCACTCCCATTCTCCTTATTTTTGAAGCATGCACAAAGTATCCACCTACTCCTGGTGCAGCATCTATAATTGCTTCAACCCTAATTCCAGCCTGCATTAGTTGATATGATACTATTAGACCAATATTTCCTGCCCCCACCATGAGTACTTTGTTTCCCGGCACCACACCATATTGATTCATTAATGTTTGAACTGCACCAGCCCCGTAAATGCCTGGGAGATCATTATTGGGGAAGGGTATCATTTTTTCAGATGCACCTGTGGCAATAATGGTTTTTTTGCTGTTGATTTTTTTGTATTGATTTTTTTCTTCAATTGCCATTACATCGTCGCTGTAAATAGCCAGTACGGTTGTACCAGTTTTAATGGTGACATTTTTGTGCTGTACAAGCTCATCTGCCAGCATGGAAGCAATATTAATGCCGCGGGTACCAGCATGTTCCTTTTCTGAACCAAAAAATCGATGGGTTTGCTTGACAAGCTGTCCACCAAGTTTACTCTCTCTATCCATTAAAATAATCTGAGCCCCTTGATTTGCTGCAGCTAGTGCTGCACACATTCCGGCAGGGCCTCCGCCAATAATTGCAATTTCTGTATCTATCAAGTATTCTCACCTCCCGCAAAACTTCCCTTTTTGTCTTGCCTTTTAACAACCATGCCTTCGCTGAGTTCTTCGACACAAATTCTTACATTTGGCTCTCCGTTCACTTCCATAAGACATGATGAGCAGTTGCCTATTGCACAAAAGAAACCCCGGGGCCTATGGTCCTTTAAGCTGTGCCTAAGAATTTTAATGCCATTGGCATGCAGTGCAGCAGCTATTGGTTCTCCCTTATATCCAGTAAGCTGAGTATCTTCAAAAACAAAGGTTACTTCTTGTAAAGCTGGAAACTGCAGCACAGGATGTTCTTTAATTCTCAATTTTTAACCCTCCGATCTCTTAATTTGCTAATTTTTATATGAGCAATTTTAATGCCAAAATATACAGATTATTTTATAAAATTAATAGCTGGTGCTTTGTCTTTAAAATATAAGG